>DATJMX010000007.1 GCA_035508495.1 Candidatus Binataceae bacterium | reverse complement strand
ATTCGACAGGCTAAAAGTATGAAATTTCGCCTATGTGTGGCGCTCGTTGTTGCGACTTTGTGCGGGACCGCGATCGTTCGAGCCGAGAGCAAGGCCGGAACGTGGTGGGCGAAGAAACTCATTTTCAACGGAGCGTCTGACATAACTACATCCTCTGCACCAGCGGGACTTAAGAGCGAACTTGACTATCGCGTGAGCATTTCGTATCCAGCCTCAGAGCTAGAGGATTGGCTATGTCAACAGCTCCGAGAAGCAGGGTGGAGCAAGCTGGGCTACGATTTCCTGAACCCGCAAGTGTCTTCGGCAGTGACCGACAACTGGCAGCACTTCCCGGATCCCAAGGAAACCCCAGAGGAATGTACTTATCAGAAAATCCAGGACTGGCAGAATGCCAGCGGCGATGTCCTTAGCTATGCTCTTCTTTATCAAGCCCCGACCTGCGACGTTTCAAAGCTCAAAGATGTGCAGGTATTCATAGTTCGCTATCCTGCTTACTCGGCGAAGAAGATGATGGAGGCAGCAGAAGAACGTCGGGCTAAGCATTCCCAATAAATGCTTGGTGCTTTAACAGCGACCAAAGCGCTCTCGAGAAGATCGGCGCATGGTTGGTCCACTTAGCGTGACGCTTCGCTAACTCACTTCGCGAAGCTCGATTGAATTTTTGTGTGATTCAACCCTCTGAACAACTTGCGCCGGGTTTGAGCTGACTAAAGCGTGAACCGTGCTTCGTCGAGTGCCCCGAATCTCAGGCTGCCCCCTTCCCGAATCCCTCACCGTTCATGTTTGCTTTGGACGCAAATGAATTGCATCTCAGGCACATAGCTCAATGGGAGAGCGCTTCCTTGACACGGGAGAGGTCGGCGGTTCTATGCCACGCTTAGCCAGTACCGCGTCCGGTGCCCTTTCTTCTTAGAGTTCTGCTGGCCACTGGCCGGCAATTCCGAAGAGTATTATACCAGCGTCTCACCGGTCGGGCGCCTTCGTTGCTCGCGCTGCAAATCTCAGAGCGGCTGTGTGCCAGTCACTTTCAAAAGATATTCATGAGCCACAAACTGCAACCCCGATCCTTCTTGGTACGCGCAATCTGGTCGTTTTTGCCGATACTGATGTTAGCGCCTGCAGCATTCGCTCAGCAGACGACGGAATATATTGTCTCAATTCCAAAACTGCGAGTTTCTACTGACGATTCTGTGGTGTCATTTGAAGTGGATGTTACAGCGGGCGCGTTCGAATCGGCTTCAAACCTGCCGGTGGGATGGTATATTGCAATCGACAACGATGCTTCATGGCAAACCAAAATCACAGCCAATACGACCGTCGGCGCGGCGGCCCTGAAGCCGGAGGAATTCGAGAAACTCCGATTTTCGATTGACAAGAATGAATCCGGCGGCTTGAAGTTCCGACTCTCGGGGATCGTCTCAGTCACCAAGGATTTTCAGAAATCGAGACCAATACCGTTAAAGATGGGCGATTTTGCGGTCGTGCCCAAGCCATGAATTCAGAAAAGCGAGGTTGTCAAACATCCGGTTAGCGCTCGCCTCGCGCATGGCTTCCTACCGGAACCGGCGCCAGACATCTTAGGTTGCCCGCCTGCGTCAGATCCGTTACCGTTCATGTTTGCTTTGGATGCCAATGCCATCATCCTGCATCTGCAGGCGCGTAGCTCAGTGGGAGAGCGCTTCCTTGACACGGAAGAGGTCGGCGGTTCAATCCCGCCCGCGCCTACCACTGTGTACGTCGTCCGCGTCGTGCCCTGCCTCGTCTCGCCCCAGCCCGACCTGTGATTTCGTTAGCCTCGCGCCGCGCCATGATTAAAATCATCTCTTAGATGAGTTCCGAGATTACCGTCACCGTAAATGGCGAGCAGCGCCGGCTGCCGCACGGCTCCGCGGTCCGCGAGGCTCTGCGCGATCAGCCAGGCAAAGACCTCGTTGCCGCGCGCGTCGATGGCAAAGTCGTCGATCTGACTCGGAAGCTCGACCACGATGCCGCCGTCGAGCCCATTCTCGCCCAGAGCGAGGCCGGCCTCGATACGATTCGCCATTCCACGGCGCATCTTATGGCGATGGCGGTGCAATCGCTCTTCCCCGGCACGCAGGTCACGATCGGCCCCACGATCGAAGACGGCTTCTATTACGATTTCGCGCCCAAGACGCCCTTCACCCCCGACGATCTGCCCAGGATCGAGGCGAAGATGAAGGAGCTCGCCAAGGCCGACCTCAAGATCGAACGGATCGAGGTCCCGCGCGAGAACGCGATTCGCCAGTTCTCCGAGATGGGCGAGCAATACAAGGTCGAGATCATCCAGGGAATCCCCGACGATACCGTATCGATCTACAAGCAGGGCGACTGGATGGATTTGTGCCGCGGACCGCACGTGCCCTCGACGCGCTACCTGCGCGCCTTCAAGCTGCTCTCGGTCGCGGGCGCGTACTGGCGCGGCGACGAGCACAACGCGATGCTCTCGCGAATCTACGGCACCGCGTTCGCGAGCAAGGAAGCGCTGGACGAGCATCTGGCGCTCGTCGAGCTGGCGCGCCAGCGCGACCATCGCAAGATCGGCCGCGAGATGGGCCTCTTCATGTTCGATCCGATTGCGCCGGGTCAGCCGTTCTACCTGCCCAAGGGGATGGTGATCTTCAATGCGCTGGTCGATTATATGCGGCGGCTCTACCGGCGCTATGGCTTCGACGAAGTGATCACACCGCAGATCTATAAGAACGAGATGTTCCATACCTCGGGGCATTGGGACAATTTTCGCGAGAATATGTTCCTGTCGCTCGATCCCGATGCCGACGTGGCGACGATCGATACGAGCCCCGAAGGATGGCGCGTCGGCTATGGCGTGAAGCCGATGAACTGCCCGGGGCATACGTATGTCTATCGCGCCGAGAAGCGCTCCTATCGCGATCTGCCGCTGCGGATTGCGGAGTTCTCGCGGCTCCATCGCGCGGAGCGCTCGGGCGTGCTGCACGGCCTCACGCGGGCGCGTGTGATGTCCCAGGACGACGCGCATATCTTTTGCACCGAGGATCAAATCGAAGACGAATTCGCGATGAACCTCGAGATGGTGCGCGAGGTTTACACGACACTCGGCTTCGAGCGGGTCGAGTTCAAGCTCGCGACGATGCCCGACCAGCATCTGGGCACCGAAGAGCAATGGCGGATGGCCGAGGAGAAGGTCGCCAACGCGATGCGCCGCAACGAGATCGCGTTTGAGATAAATCCCAAGGAAGGCGCATTCTACGGTCCGAAGATCGAGATTTATGTGCCCGACGCGCTCAAGCGAAAATGGCAGGTCGCGACGATTCAACTCGATTACAATGGTCCGATGAACTTCGACCTGACCTACACCTCGAGCGCCGGTATCGAGGAGCGCCCGGTGATGATCCATCGCGCGATCCTGGGCTCGCTCGAGCGATTCATCGGCGTGCTGATCGAGCATACCGGCGGCGTACTGCCGTACTGGCTCGCGCCGGAGCAGGCGCGGGTGCTCTCGCTCAGCGAAAAGGTCGAGAGTTACGCGATGGAGATCGAGGGCATCTTAAAGCGCGAGGGCGTGCGTGCCGCGGCCGATATCCGTGGTGAGAAGCTCGGCTTCAAGGTGCGCGAAGCGGAACTCGCCAAGGTGCCGTATATGATCGTGGTGGGCGAGCGCGAGGCTGCCGACCGCGCAATCTCGCTGCGTCGCCTGCGGGGCGCGAAAAGCGAATCGATGCCGCTTGACGCGCTCGTGGAATTGCTGAAAAAGGAGCCGTTGCCGGCTTGAATTTGATGACTCGGCCCAAAAGCCGGGGGAGGTGAAATATTCGAAGGGATTTTAGAACGCCACCATCTCGAGAACCCGCTATCCGGGTCAACAATCAGATCCGTGCGCAGGAAGTTCGCGTAATCGATGCCGACGGTTCGCAGGTCGGGATTCTGCCCGTGCGCGAAGCGATTCGAATCGCCGAGACCAAGGGCCTGGACCTGGTCGAGGTCGCTTCGACCGCGAATCCGCCCGTCTGCCGCATCACGGATTTCGACAAATATCGCTACGCGCAAAAGAAAAAGACCCACGACTCCAAGAAGCACACGGTCAGCACCGTCAAGGAAGTCAAGATGGGATCGCGCACCGGCGAGCACGATGTGGACTTCAAAGTTAAGCACATCAAGCGCTTCATTAGTGAAGGCAATCGTGTTAAGTTATCGGTTTCGTTCCGCGGTCGCGAGATTACCCATCCGGAACTGGGCCGGGCGTTGATAGAGCGCATCGTCGAGCAAGTGACTGAAGTTGCGCAGCCCGAGAGCCTGCCCCGGATGGAGGGGCGCAGCATGTCAGTCCTGTTGACGCCGCGGTAGAAGACTTGAGCTAGAGATTTACAGAAAGACGTCAATGCCGAAGATTAAGACCAGCCGCACCGCGGCCAAGCGCTTTTCGATCAACAAGAACGGCAAGGTGAAGTTCAAGCGCGCATACCTGCGCCACCTCTTGTCGAGCAAGAGCCCCAAGCAGAAGCGTCAGCTTCGCGAAGCGGGCCGGCTCGGCAAGGCCGACACCGAGCGCGTGCGCCGGATGATGCCCAACGGCTAAGCGTCACGCGATCAACTACCTCGAAGGAAGGACTCGACAACAATGCCTCGCGCTAAGGGCGGCCCCAAGACACGCCGCCGCCATAAACGGCAACTCAAGCTCGCCTCGGGATTCGTTGGCGGGCGCAAGCTTTACAAGCAGGCCCGCAACACGCTCGAAAAGGGCCTCACCTACGCCTATCGCGATCGCAAGCAGAAGAAGCGCAATTATCGCGCACTGTGGGTCGCGCGTATCAATGCGCTCGCGCGCGAACACGGCATCTCCTATAGCGTGCTGATCGACGGCCTCAAGAAAGCCGGCGTCGAAATCGATCGCAAGATTCTTGCGGCACTCGCCAAGGAGCGCGACGGCTTGTTTACCGAGCTGGTGCAGACCGCCAAGAGCGCGCTCGGCCAGAAAGCCGCTTAAGAACCGCGCTCCGACAGGCGGTCGCACCAGAAGACCATGTGGTAGTCCACATGGTCTTTTGCTTGATGGGGTCACGATCACCCGATTGCGGGGAGACTTAAGATGCGAGAGCAGCTCGAGCAAATCAGACAGCGCGCGCTGGGCGAGCTCGGCGACGACGCGCAGGAAGTGCAAATCGAAAACGTTCGCGTGCGGGTGCTGGGCCGCGCCGGCGAGCTAACCGAGATCATGCGCGGGATGCGCGACGTGCCGCACGAAGAGCGCCCCGCGATCGGCCAGCTCATCAACCAGATCAAGCGCGAGCTCGAAGCGCGAATCGAAACGCTCCAGGGAAAGCTCAAGGCCGCCGCGCTCGAGAAATCGCTCGGCGAGGCGCGCCTCGACGTAACGCTGCCGGGGATGAAAATCGCGCGCGGCCATATCCATCCGATTCAGCAGATCCTCGAGCGGATGCTCGAGATCTTCGTTGGCATGGGCTTCGAAGTCGCGATGACCCAGGATATCGAGGACGACTTCCACAATTTCGAGGCGCTCAACTTCCCGCCGCATCATCCGGCGCGCGAGATGCAGGATACGTTCTACGTCGACGGCGGCCGCCTGATGCGCACGCATACGTCGAACGGCCAGATCCGCGTGATGGAGAATCGGCAGCCTCCGCTCGCGATCGTATGCCCCGGACGATGCTACCGGCGCGACGAGCTGAGCGTGCGCGCGTCACCGATGTTCACGCAGATCGAGGGCTTCATGGTCGATCGGCGCGGCAAGATCACGATGGCCCATCTGAAGGGCGTCCTCACCGAGTTCACCAAGTCGTTCTTCGGCGCGACCGCCGTGCGCTTTCGCGCGAGCTACTTCCCCTTCACCGAGCCGAGCGCCGAGCTCGATATGCGATGCCTGCTCTGCGACGGCGCCGGATGCCCCGTCTGCAAGCATTCCGGATGGACGGAAGTCCTGGGCTGCGGAATGATCCATCCAGCCGTGCTCCGCGCCGTGAAAGTCGATCCTGCCGAATTCCAGGGCTTCGCATTCGGCTTGGGCGTCGAGCGCACCGGCCTGCTCAAGCTCGGGGTCAACGACCTGCGGCTCTTCTTTGAAAACGACCTGCGCTTCATCTCGCAGTTCCCGGTCCTCAGCGGAGGTGCGCGATGAAGCTGCCGCTCAGCTGGCTCAAGGAATTCGTCGCGCTCGACGCCTCTGCCGATGACATCGCGCATCGGCTGAGTCTCGCCGGCCTCGTCGTTGAATCGATCGAAAAAACTCAGGCCGCATTCACCGGCGTCGTCACTGCCAAGGTGCTCCACGCCGAAAAGCATCCCAACGCCGATCGCCTGTCGCTCTGCGACGTCGATGCGGGTGAGCGCGGCCAGTTCAAAGTCGTATGCGGCGCGCCCAACGTTCGCAGCGGGATGCATGCCGCGCTGGCGATGGTCGGGGCAAAACTCGGCAAGGAGGAGCCGCTCACGGCGGCGACGATTCGCGGCGTCGAGTCGCGGGGGATGCTCTGCTCGGAGCGTGAGCTTGGAATGTCCGACGAGCACGCGGGAATCATCGCACTCGCCGACGACGCTCCGCTCGGCGTCGATCTCGCCGAATACATGGCGCTCACTGACACGATCCTCGACGTCGAGATCACGGCCAATCGCGGCGATTGCCTTTCGATTCGTGGTCTCGCGCGCGAAGTTGCGGCGCTCTTCGACGTGAAGCTGCAGGCGCCGAAGCTGCGCGCCGCACGCTCGCCCTCGCCCAGTGCCAAAATTGATTTTACCGTCGATATCGAAGCGCCGGATCTGTGCCCGCGCTACGCGGCGCTCGCGATGCGCGCGATTAAGATCGGTCCCTCGCCCGTCTGGATGCGCCGGCGGCTCGAGCTGTGCGGGATGCGCGGGCTCAACAACGTCGTCGACGCGACCAACTATGTGATGCTCGAGCTGGGCCAGCCGCTCCACGCGTTCGACTTCGGCAAGATCGCGAGTGGCAAGATCGTTGTGCGCCGCGCCGGCACCGATCACGAGTTCGTCACGCTCGACAACGCGACACGCTCGCTCGAGAGCAATGACCTGATGATCGCGGACGCCGAAAAGACCCTCGCGATCGCGGGCGTGATGGGCGGGCTCAATTCCGAGGTCGGCGAAGGCACGACCGACCTCCTGCTCGAGAGTGCGTACTTCGCGCCGATGACGATCGCACGCACTGGGCGCCGCCTGGGGCTTAACAGCGAGGCGCGCTATCGCTTTGAGCGCGGTATCGATCGCGCAGGACAGGTGAGCGCGCTGATTCGCGTCGCCGAGCTGATTCGCCAGACCGCCGGCGGGCGCGAGGCTTCGATGATCGTCGATATCGAGCCGAGTCCGGCTGAAAAGCGCGAGATCACCTTGGAGCTCGGCGCGATCGAAACGCTGCTCGGCGTGGCGATTGCTCCTGCCGTCGTGCGCAGCCGTCTGAAAGCGATCGGCGCGCAGGTCGTGTCGCGCGGCAAGGGCACGCTCGGTGTGTCCGCTCCCTCGTTCCGTCCCGATATCAACGAGCCGGCTGATTTGATCGAAGAAGTCGCACGCCTCTCGGGCTTCGCAGAAATCCCGGCGCAATTGCCGCCCCGCGTCGGCGCCCTGGTGGCGACCAATCCTGAGCTGGATTTCCAGCGCGGCACGCGCGAAGTGCTGCTCGGGTGCGGCCTCAGCGAGGCGACGACGATCGCGTTCATCGCGCCGGCCGACAACGCGCGCTACACGGGCGCGACACCGGGCGCCGTTCCGGTCAGGGTCACGAATCCACTTTCTGCTGAGCTGAGCGAACTGCGTGTCAGCCTGATGCCCGGTCTGACCGCGGCGCTGCGCTTCAATCTGAATCGCGAGGCGCAATCGTTTCACGCCTTCGAGATCGGCAAGGTCTTCGGCCGCGACGGCGACTTCTCGACCGAGCGCACCTGCCTCGCCGCGTTGAGCTACGGGCCATACACGCAGGCGGCGATCGGCGAACATCCCGTCAAGGCGGGGTTTTTCTCGATCAAGGGAATCCTCGAGAGCCTTTTCGATTCATGCGGCGCGGCGGCCAACGTCAGTTACCATCCGATCGAAGCGGCGCGTTATCCGTTTTTGCATCCTGGACGCGGCGCGGAGGTTCGGCTCGGCGATGAATCGATAGGCTATGTCGGCGAAATGCACCCGGCCGAAGCGCTGCGCCTCGACCTCAACGGCGCGTGTGCGATTTACGAACTTGACTTAGCAAAACTCATTTCTTATGGTTTCTCGCCGCGCAAAACGATCGAAGCACCGCCACGATTTCCGGCCATTCGCCGCGACCTCGCGCTCGTGCTGGATCGGAATTTCCCGGCTGATGTGGTAGTTAAGACCATTCGGGAATGCGGGTCGTCATTGCTCGAAAGCGTCGAGGTCTTTGACGTGTACGAGGGAGCTGCAGTGGCGGCTGGCAGAAAGAGCGTGGCATTGGCCTGCCGATACAGGGCCAAAGACCGCACGCTGACGGATGAGGAGGTGAACCGGGTTCACGCCGCGTTGGTTGATCAGGCGCGGACGCGTCTCGGAGCGGAGTTGCGGCAGTAGGCGTGCTCAACACGAGCGGGTGGGGAACGGTTACGCCGCAAGGCATGACTAAAGCCGATCTCGTAGATATGATCTACGAGCGGGTCCGCTGTTCAAAGCGGGAAGCCGGCGAGGTGGTCGAGGCGGTGTTTGCGATCATTCGAGACTCGCTGCGTCAGGGCGACAAGGTCAAGATTTCCGGTTTCGGTACCTTCGCGGTCAATCAGAAGCACGCGCGCCGCGGACGTAATCCGCAGACTGGAGAACCAATCACGATCGATTCGCGCCGCGTGCTCACGTTCAAGCCCGGACAAGTGTTGCGCGAGCGCGTCAGCGGCAAGAAGCGCCGACCATGACTATGCCTAACCGCCGGCCATCAGTGCGGCCGAAGAAACCCGCGACAGCCGCCCCCGCGACTGCCGGCGGCATTCCCGAGCGCGGCCTCAAGATCGGAGAAGCAGCGACTCTGCTCCACGTCGAGACCTACGTCCTGCGCTTCTGGGAAACCCAGTTCCCATTTCTCAAGCCCAAGCACTCGCGCAGCAAGCATCGCTTTTACCATGAGCACGACATCCAGGTCCTGAAGCTGATCCAGCGCCTGCTCCACGACGAAGGCTTCACGATCGTCGGCGCCAACAAGTACATCAAGGAGATGGGCCTGGAGAATCTGCTCAAAGGCAGCTCCGCGCCTAAGGCCTCCCGCCCAGCATCCGAGGCATCGAACAGTGCGCCAACTGACGACAAAGCCCGCCGCGTGCTCGGCGAAGTGCATCGCGATTTAGAAGATCTGAAAAAACTCCTCGACGATTGAGTTCGCTGCGTTCTTTGTTCTGGAACTGGCTGTCCCCCTACTTTGTCTCCCTAAGCGAAAGCTGCGTTCACTCGGAAATGACGTGCGGTGCCGTGGATCAAGTTCTCAACTTGTTTTTTGCCCGAAAAAATACGTGGGGAGGGCGTCCCTGCGCGCCATTGGACGCGCGAGCCGAACGGCTCCCGCCACATTTTTTGCAGTCCTCGAAGGCGCGAAGCGCGCCGTCTTGATGGCGGGCAGGGACGCCCGCCCTACAATATTTTCGGGTCAGTCGGCGGCGCGTTCGCGATTTGATTGTATCGGGGCCGGGATTGGGGCACCGGTTGTGGTGGGAACCTCGGCAGCTTCTCTGACCGGCTTGCCCATCGGCATCAGGTTCAGTTCGGCGGCGCAGTTTTCTACTGCACGATACGCTCCGTTGCCCGCTTCGATCATTGCGCTGGCGAGGCATATTGCGCCCGCGATCGTGAGTGCGGCCAACCCGAGCGCAAGCTCCGGTACTCCCGCGAACCCCGCCGCGGCGACGAGCGTTGCGCCGGCGCCCAGCGCGTAGTGCGAGAGCTTGGTGAGCCGAACGCGCGCGACTACGCGATTCGTTACGCGATTGCCGCCGTGCTCTTCGTCCGCGGTCTTCAGCTCGATTCGCGTCCAGACATTCGGCCGCAGCTCGGCGTCATAGTCGTTCCATCCCTGATCGATAGCAACCGGATGTCCGACGCGCGCGAACGTCTTGAGCATCCGATCGAGCAGGCTCTCGCGCAGAGTGTAATCTTCGTTCCAGTAGTTGAGGCTCACCGAGCGTTTGAGCCAGTTGATCGTCGGGCGCTGCCGAACCATCTCAGCGTCTTCTTTTTTCATAATTGCCGCCGCGCGCGTTTTGTATCGCGTGATCGTGCGGATCATCGGACCCGTGTACGACAAGTACGCGATCAAGAGCCGCGAAGTGAACCTCCGATGGCATTTCTCGAGCGGCGCATGCCATCCGTAATAGAGCGCCCAGATGGGACCGAGGGCGAGCATCGCGAGCGCCGGGATAGGAGTCCATCCAAACGCGACCGAGACGACGACTGCCAGCGCCGCCATCACGTTCCATTCGAACGTCGCGGGCAGGACCTTGGCCAATGTAAGCGCAGGGTCAAACAACGTCTGGGTCCCCGCGTTATAAGCGCCCCAGAGCACGCGCTTTGTGGAACCACCGGGGATCGTTCTCGCGATACCGGGGATCGTGCCGCGCCACGCGATTTGGCCGAGCAGGTTAAAGCGCTCGGCATAGCGCGGATAGAGCAGAGCCTCGGCGCGGCCATAGCCGCGCTGCTGGCCGTAATAAGCTTTGATGGTGTTGCGGCGGAAATGCCAGACGAAGGCCGCGGGTGCGAATCCAAGCCGGAAGCCCGCGCCTATCAGGCGCCAGCAAATGTCGACGTCGTCACCCGCCGTCCGGAAGATCGGATCGAAGCCGCCGATCTTCGAAAGCGCGGCCTTGGTGAAGATCATGTTGCATCCCGCCAGATGCTCGGCCTCGTTGTCCGACACGAGCACGTGACAGGGCGCGCCCGGCGAGGCGGCGCAGCACGCTTCGATACGGCCGTCTTCGTGCGGCGACAGGTTGGGTCCGCCGCATCCGTCGAAACCGCCCTGCTCCATCGCACGGACGATCAGCGTCAGCCAGTGCGGATCGACGACGCAGTCTGAATCGGTGTAGGCGATGATCTCGCCGCGCGCCGCATGCATTCCGACGTTGCGTGCCACGCTGAGGCCCTTGTTAGCCTGGCGAATCAGGCGAAACTCGGGGAAATCCATCGAGATTTCAGCGGTCGTATCGCTCGAGCCGTCATCGACGATAACGACTTCGTAGTTCGGGTATTCGAGCTTGCGCAGTGATTCGAGACACGGGCGCATCGTGCGCTCCGCGTTGTAGGCGCAGATAACGACCGAGACCATCGGGATGGCCTGCGGACGCGGCGGGCAAGTGCCGTTGAGCGTGACGAACGGCATCAACTCCGACGCGCGCAGCATTCTGACTCCCAGCCAGTCGTGAGACGCCGGAGCAGGAACCGGCGGCGCCACCACTCCAGCCGCACCCGTCCCGAAAGCCATCGCCACCGCTTCGTCCTGCCCCGGCGAGGTTTGCGCAAACTCGATCAGCACGGGGCGAATCTCGGCGACGTTGTGCAGGCTCACCACGAAGTCACGAATCTCGACCGGCGGCAGCGCAGCAATCTCGCCGTAGAGGAAATCTTCTTCGAGCATCGACAGCGCGCGCGTCTCGGGCCGCAGCTTGATCGAGATGAGGGCCTGCGCCGCACGTTCGCGAATCGTCGTAAGGAGCGCCCCCAGCCGCTTGCGCACGGGAGCCAGGCCGCCCGCGCGAAGAGCATCCTGGGTTATCGGGCAATCGATCAGAAAGCCGACGAGCGCAGGGTTGGCTTGCAGGATATTGGCGGCGTGCGCGATTCGTGAGGTCGCCGCCGCGAATTTGTCGCGATTCTGGACCTCATCGACCGTGACTCGTAGTTCGACGATCGCATAAAGTCCGGTTTGGGCGACGACATCGAGAATGGAGTAGGCTTGCTCTTCAGAGAGGATAAGCCCAGTCGTGTGCGCCAGCTTCAGCGCATCGAGGCGATAGCGGAGCTTGAGCTTCTGGTCGAAGTCGAGCGCATCGCCGACATCGTCGAGGCGCATCGCCTTGAGGAAGAACTTGTGGCCGAATTTGGAGAAGAACTTTCCATGAGCAACTATCGCGGGGTTCTCGCCCGATCCGGTAAGCATCGATTCAACTAAGCCTCGCGAGAGGGGCTACAGCCAAAGCCATGCCACGGGTAAAGGCTAGGATATACGCGGTGTTTTTAGCGATACACCGAAAGTTCGCACCGATTGGGATGAAGCGCTGAACGTTTTGCGCAAGCCGTGCACGAGCAGAACCAGGCGGTCTCAGCGAGGGTCGGAGTTTCGCAGCATGCAAAAAATGTTCGGAACGGTCTTGCGGAACTCAGTAGATTGGTTATTTTGCGAATGTTATATCTCGGTTCAGAAATAATGCTTGCTGCCACGGTAATGCGGCAGGATTGATCGCAGTCGGGAGTTTGGAATCGCCCATTTTTCAGTCGGATCGAATAGCAATATGAAAATGTCGCGCGCCTGTGGATGTTGCCGTGTGTCAAAATCGAAACCTCTTCATCGTGAGCCAACCGACTCACCAATCGAGGCAACCTCCGAGGAGCTCGACGTAATCCGCGACCAACTCGCGGTTATCGAGCAGATGCTCGCGCGCATCTGGGGTAACCAGATTTATAGCCGCGAGCCCAAGAGCCTGGAGACACGCGCCGCGGCGGCAGACCTTATCGAGCGGCACTTCGACGGGATTGTCGACCAGTGGGTTGAAATGGTGCACGGCATCATGGGCGGCCCCGATGTACTGCACATCGATCCCGAAACGCACGAGCGCGTTCACGCCAACATGGGCAACTCGCTCATCCGGCTGGTCTCGCATCTCCGCAATCCCGACGACCTCCGCACCTACATTCATCTTCGCAAGCACTGCCAGGAAGGGATGCTGGCGCGCGCCAAACCCTCGCAGTTCAACACCATTCATATCGCGCTGAAGCAGGTGGTGCTCGGACATGTCCGCGCGACGCTCAGCGGCGAGGCTCAGGAGCGTGTGCGCGACGTCGTCGTCGCCTCGATCGACGAGCGGCGCCTGATGGTCTCGCAGTTCTATATCGAATCGCGCGAGCGCGCCCTGCGCGACTCCGAGCAGAAGTATCGCAACACGATCGACCACGCGCCCGATCCGATGTACGAAATCGAGCCGCACACCTGGGTCGTGCTGGGTGCGAATGCGGCGGCTGAGCAGCTTCACAAGATGGAAGCCGATCACGATGGCGATCACGGTCCGATCCTGGGGCGGCCGCTCACCCAGTTCGTTCCCGCGGAGCTGGCGGCCAGCGTGGTTATGGCGCTCGAGCAAGTGCTGCGCGAAGGCTCGGCGCAAACTCCCGAGTTCCCGGTCGGTCCATTTTTCTTCGACGTAAATTCCGCGCTTATCAATTATGGCGACAAGCGCTTCATTCAGATGATCCTGCGCGACGTCACGCAGCGCCGCGAGATGCTGGATTCTCTGCTCAAGGCCGAACGCCTCGCGGCAGCGGGCACCTTCGCCGCCGGCGTAGCGCACGAGGTGAACAATCCGCTCGCCTCGATCTCTTCGCTCGTGCAATCGCTGCTAACGGGCGAGACCGACGAGCAGCGCCGTATCACGCTGCATACGATCCTGTCGCAGATCACGCGCATCTCGGGGACGCTCAAGGATCTTGTCAACTTCGCCCGTCCTGCGACCGCGCAGCGCACCGCAGTCAATCTCAATATCGTGGTCTCCGATACCCTCCGGCTCGTCAGCTACAACAAGCGCTTTTCCGGAATTCAGATCGAACCGCTGCTGGCGGCGGATCTCAAGCCGGCGTTCGTCGACGACAAGGAAATTCAGCAAGTCATTTTGAATCTGCTGTTCAACGCCGCGGATGCGACCGCTGCCGAGGGCGGCGTGATTCGCGTCGTGACCGAGAACCTCAAGTCCGGGCACGGCGCCGACAAGCGCAACCGGATTATGGTCAAGGTGATCGACAACGGTATCGGGATCCCGCGCGAGCACTTGGAGCGCGTGTTCGATCCGTTCTTCACGACCAAGCCGGCAGGCGCGGGCGCGGGCCTCGGGCTCTCGCTCTGCCAGCGCATCATCCTGAGCAATAAGGGCACGATCAAAGTCGAGAGCGAGGTCGGCCGCGGCACGGCGGTCACGATCACGCTGCCCGGCATGGACGAACTTCACCAGCAGCAGGCCGCACAGATTCAATGAATACCGAAACTGCATCCGCAGGATGGGCGCCGCAGTCGAGCGGACCGTATCGAATTCTGGTCGTAGAAGACGAGCCGCTGATGCGGTCGATTATCGTCCAGCTCGCGCGCAGCGAGGGCTACCAGGTCTTCGAAGCGCCCGCGGCTGAGATCGCGATCGGAATCTTCGAGAAGGAAAAAATCGATCTTGCGATCCTCGACCTTAACCTGACCAGCGGCGGCAGCGGTCTCGATCTGCTCGGCAAAATCCGCGACCTCGATCCCGAGGCGATGGGCATCATCGTCACCGCCTACGCGAGCGTCGAGTCGGCCGTCGAGGCGTTGCGCAAGGGCGCCTACGATTACATCACCAAGCCCTTTGCCAACGATCATCTGAAGGCGGTCGTGCGCAACGCGCTCTCGCAGAAGGCGCTCTTTCACGAGAACCGCTTCCTGCGCCGCGAGCTGCGCGAGAAGTACCGCTTCGAAAATATTATCGGCAAGAGCGACGCGATCGAGCAGGTCTTCCGCGTGATGGAAAAAGTCGCGCGCACCGATTCGAGCGTGCTCATCACCGGAGAATCGGGCACCGGCAAGGAGTTGGTCGCGCGCGCGATCCATTTCACCTCCGAGCGCGCCAACGGCCGCTTCCTGCCCATCAACTGCGGCGCATTGCCCGAGAATCTCCTCGAGAGCGAGCTCTTCGGCTACAAGCGCGGCGCGTTCACTGGCGCGGGCCAGGACAAGATCGGTCTGCTCAAGGCGGCAGACAAGGGCACCATCTTCTTCGACGAGATCGGCGAGCTGCCGCTCGCACTCCAGGTCAAGTTGCTGCGCGCGCTGCAGGAGCGCGAATGCTATCCGCTCGGCTCCAACGAGCCGGTCGCATTCGACGTGCGCGTGCTGTGCGCGACCAATCGCAACCTCGAGGCCGAGGTGAAGGCGGGCCGCTTCCGCGAGGAACTGCTCTACCGCATCAACGTCATCAATCTCAATTTGCCAGCGCTGCGCGAGCGCAAGGACGATATCCCGCTGCTGGCGAATCATTTCATGCGCAAGTACGAGAAATCGCTCAACCGCGTGAACATGCGTTTCTCGAAAGGCGCGATGCGCCTGCTGATCAACTATCCGTGGCCCGGCAACGTGCGCGAGCTCGAAAATTCGATCGAGCGCGCCGCGATCCTGGCCGAGACCGACGTAATCCACTCGCACGATCTACCGGATAAGCTGCGCAGCACCTCGCCCGTCGTCGCGAGTATCGAAAGCTCGGGCATGACCCTCGAGGAGCTCGAGCGCGAGCATATCAAGCGCATCCTCGACAAGGTCGAAGGCGACAAGGTCAAGGCCGCGCAGGCCCTCGGCATCCACCTCTCGACGCTGTATCGCAAGGTGCAGCGCTATCGTCTCGATAACGAGGGAATACCCGCAGCCGCCCATGAGACGCCGGCGCGGACGGCCTAGCGTCCGGGAATAATCATGGTATTGCGCGGGTCAACGATATAGGATTTTAGCCAGAGGCGGCGCGCCTTTCGGGAGACCGACTATGGATATTCTGTCCCCATCGCATCTGATCATTCTGCTGATAATCGTGCTGATCATCTTCGGCCCGAGCAAACTCGGCGACGTAGGCGGCGCCGTCGGCAAAGCCGTCAAAGACTTCAAGCGCGCAATGAACGACGACGAGCCCGCCAAGGTCGTGACCAAGGCCGAAGATCCCGCCAAGACGACGGAGATCAAGGCCACGGAAATCAAAGCCGACAAGGCCTGATCGCTCTTCTTATTCAAGATCAATATGCGGCGCGAGCAAACGCTCGCGCCGCTTCTTTTTCGCTTGCTCTTGACTCGCGGGCAACTCTGAACAGCCTCTCCCGGTTTGCGGCTGCCGCAGGCGAGGCTATTGAAGTTCGTGACCATCCGATGCTGCGGCGCTTGATTCGATTCGCGCTCAGCATATAAATCGGCGTCATCGTGAAGGCGTTTCGTTATTTAATTTGGATCGGCGTTGCGATGCTGGGCGCGGTGGCGCTCTCAATCCTGGCGACGGCGCGCGGCGAGGCGGAGCCCAACGTGCTGTGGTTCGTCGTCGCGGCGGTCTCCTTCTATGCCGTCGGCTACCGCTTCTACTCGCGATTTATTGCCGACCGCGTGCTCGAGCTCGACGATGCTCACGTCACGCCCGCGATTCGCCTCGCCAATGGCCGCGACTATGTGCCGACGCAGAAGTGGATCACCTTCGGCCATCACTTCGCCGCGATCGCCGGTCCCGGTCCGCTCGTTGGCCCTGTGCTGGCCGCGCAATTCGGCTACCTGCCCTCGACAATCTGGATCATCATCGGCGCCGTGCTCGGCGGATGCGTCCAGGATTTCGTCATCCTCGGCTACTCGCTGAAACGCGACGGCCGCTCGCTCGGCAAGATGGCGTCGGAGGAGATCGGCCCCGTGGGCGGCTTCACCGCGCTCGTCGGCGTGTTGATGATCATGGTGATCCTGATCGCCGTGCTCGGCCTCGTCGTCGTCAACGCGATGAAGCACAGCATCTGGGCCACTTCGACCGTCGCCTCGACGGTGCCGATCGCGATGCTGGTCGGGATCTACATGACGCACATCCGGCCCGGCCGCTTCGTCGAAGGCTCGGTGCTCGGCTTCGGCCTCGTGATGCTGGCGGTGCTCGGCGGGCGCTGGGTCGAGGGCTTCAGCTTCGCGCACTACTTCAATCAGGACGCGCCCAGCCTGGCCGTGTGGATCATCATCTACGGCTTTCTCGCCTCGGTGCTGCCGATCTGGCTGCTACTCGCGCCGCGTGACTATCTGTCAGCTTTTATCAAGATTGGAACGATCGTCGCGCTCGCGCTCGGAATCGTGTGGACTCATCCGCAGGCCCTGATGCCGCCGCTCACTCAGTTCATCGACGGCACCGGCCCGGTCTTCGCCGGCAAGGTGTTTCCATTCGCGTTTATCACCGTGGCGTGCGGTGCGATCTCGGGATTCCATTCGCTGATCGCCTCCGGCACAACGCCCAAGATGCTCGAGCAGGAGCGCGACGCGCGCATAATCGGCTACGGCGGGATGCTGATGGAGTCGTTCGTCGCGATCATGGCGATGGTCGCGGCGGTGATGCTCCAGCCCGGCGTTTACTTCGCGATCAACAGCCCCGCGGGTGTCGTCGGCACGGGGCCGGCCGCGTGCGCAAAGATCAGCGGATGGGGCTTCGAGGTCACCGACGCGCACATGCAAGAACTCGCCGCCGATGTCGGCGAGTCGTCGCTCTATGCGCGCACGGGCGGAGCGCCGTCGCTCGCGGTCGGGATGGCGCATATCTTCGCCAACTCGCTCGGCGGCAAGGCACTGATGGCGCTCTGGTACCATTTCGCGATCATGTTCGAGGCGCTCTTCATCCTGAGCACGCTCGACGCTGGCACGCGCGTCGCGCGCTTCATGCTCCAGGATCTGCTCGGGCATCTGCATGAATCGCTCGCCGACAGCTCGTCATACGTCAACGTGCTCGCGACTTCGCTCGTGATCGTCGCGGCATGGGGTTACTTTTTATATTTCGGCACGATCGATCCGCTGGGCGGGATCAATTCGCTGTGGCCGCTGTTCGGAATCGCCAACCAGATGCTCGCGACGATCGCGCTCTGCGTGGCGACCAGCGCGATGGTCCGCGGCGGCAAGGCGCGCTACGCGTTCGTCACGCTGATTCCGCTCGTATGGCTCGTCGCAGTGACGATGACTGCCGGTATACAGAAGATCTTCAGCGCGAGCCCCGCAATTGGCTTCCTCGCGCACGCCACGATACTGGGCGTCGAGGCCGCTTCGCCGGCGACCAGCGCCACGCGCGTGGCCGAGATCGGGCGGCTTATCTGGAACGATCGCGTCGATGCGATGATGACGGCATTCTTTATCGCCGCGGTCATCGTGATTCTGTGCGATTCGCTGCGAGTATGGACCAGGCTTGCGATCCTGGGCCAGGCGCCGGGCGCGCCAAGCTCGGAGGAAGCCGCATGATCGCACGACAGCGTTCACACCCTGTCAGCGCGTGGGTGCAGGCGGTTCTGGCCACCATCGGCGCGGAACTGCGGCGGTTGAACAACGCGCGAGCATCGGAAAATGAGCTGCAAAGTTTATCGCGCAAAGAACAAGCTATGCGAGTGAAAGCGCATCTCCGGGAGCATCATCACAAACAATCGCGTTGTTGTTGAGAAACACGCAACCGCGTGCGTTCAATTTGACTTCACCGTGCAACTCTTGTCCCTAGTTAGCATTTCCGAGAAAACTAGGTACTATTTCCTAGCTAACTAGGTGTTTATCCGATTCAGCCTCCCCGGCCGATCCTTTAAGGTCGCTGCTGATTGGTTCATTGCGCGCAGTACGAGTAAGACGCGCGTAACCGAACCAGTCATTGGAAGGGGGCTTTGTCGGAGCGTTCCAATCACCGCGAGCTTGATGCGATCGTGGCGAACAGCGCGCCGTCTCCGGTCGCATCCGCAGGATGGGAACTAGGCCTGCGCCTCGAAGCGCTGGCCAATCTTGCGCACGAGTTGCGAACTCCGGTTCAGGCTCTGCTCGGCTACCTGGATATCCTGCGCGACGAGCTGTCTGACTATCTGCCGCGGCAGGATCGGCAAATTGTCGACCGCATGAACGTCAACGTTCACGACCTGTCGCAGACCGTTGAGAATCTCCTCGAATTTGCGCTCGCCGATGCCCACGCGGAAACGTTAATCGAGGAAGACCTGACGATCGAAGATCTGATGGAAGAAGTATCGCCCGCGCTTGAGGCGGCCAACCTCGGCAAGGGTCTCTCGATCGAGGTGCGGGTGGACAAATCCGTCGGCAAGCTTCACGTGCGGCATCGCCCGCTCAAGTCGATTCTGCTCAACCTCGCGCTCAATGCGATCAAGTTCACGTCGCAAGGCTCGGTGCTGATCTCGTTCAAGCGGACCGCATCGCCCGAGCATCCGCAAGCGCTTGAGCTGTGCGTAACCGACACCGGTCCGGGGATCGAACCGGCGATGCTGGCAGTCGCGTTCCAGCAGTGCGCTCAGCTTTCCAATTCGAGCGCGCGCAAGTTTCGTGGCATGGGACTTGGTCTGCCGGTGGTCAAACACAACGTCGAATCGCTGGGCGGCAAACTTGATGTCAAGAGCGCGCCCGACGAGGGCTCGGCCTTCACCGTCACGATTCCGCTGCACGAAGGACAAGGTGCGCCAGCCGATGTTCGTCACACGACGCCGACGTTTCTGACGAATCGGATCGACGACTCGTCCAAGAACGGGCGCGGGTGATTGCTGCGAGTGCGCTGCGGCCGGGTTTTGCCGATCGTGACTAGACCGAGCGATAGTGGCGCATCAGGCCGACGACTACCCCGCGAATCGCGAGGTCGCCTTCCTTGACCATGATCGGTTGCATCGCCGAGTTCGCCGGCTGCAATCGAATCGACCCGTCGGGCTCGCGATAAAAGCGCTTCACCGTCGCTTCTTCACCGATCAGCGCAACGACGGTCTCGCCATTGCCGGCCGTTTCGCGGCCTTCGACGATGATGTAATCGCCGTCGCGGATTCCGTCCTCGATCATCGAGTCGCCTTTGACCCGCAGGCAGAACGTATTGTCGCGGCGCACGAACTCGTCGGGCACTGAGATCGTTTCGTTGCCTTCAACCGCTTCGATCGGCGTGCCTGCCGCGACGCGGCCCAGGAGCCGGAGTGTGCGCGCCGCCTGCGGCCGATCCGACTCGGATACTTCCAGCGCGCGGCTGTGATTATGCTGGCGCTTGATAAAGCCCTTCTGCTCGAGGTTGTGCAGATGCTTGTGGACGGTGGCCAGCGACGATAGCCCGAAGTATTCGCCGACCTCAGAGAGCGTTGGTGCATAGCCATGCTCACTGATGTAGTTGTTGAGATAGTCCATCAACTGCTTCTGCCGCTTTGTCAGCGTTGCCATAATGGTGTCCGTCCCCTTGAGGCGTCGGCTATGATGATGGCGAAAATCGGGCGAAGCTGCAAGCGCTTCGATGGGGCTTTCTAGGCCGACTGGAACCGCAGCTTCCGACCTGAGACTAATCTGAGCACCAAGACCGCCAAATGGCAAAACTTCGCATCCAATACGAAAACGGCGATCCCGAGCGCGTGATCGAATTCGATCCCAAGAAGGCGCCGTTTCATCACGACGGCAAGCCCGGCTCGATCCTCGATATCATGCTGGGCCATAAGGTTCATCTTGAGCACGCATGCGGTGGCAACTGCGCATGCACAACCTGTCACGTGATCGTCAAACAAGGATTCAACAAGCTCGGCGAAGCGTCGGAGCAGGAAGAAGATCTGCTCGACCGGGCGCCGGGTCTCGCGCCGACATCGCGTCTCGGATGCCAGGCCGTTATCACCGATCCCGACGCGGAGATCATCGTCACCGTGCCGCGCTACACGATCAATCAAGCCAGCGAGTCAGCCGAGGAATGAGCCGCCCTACCACGATCGCGCATGTGACCCGGATTCACGATCATTGCGAGGATACGCGCTCGCTCTTCCTCGCGCTCGAGAAGCCGCTCAAGTTCGCGCCAGGTCATTTCATCTCGATCGCGATTCCGCTCGGCGACGAAACACGCACGCGCCCTTATTCGATCGCGTCGAGCCTCGACGGCGGCCGCGCGATCGAAATCTGCTTCAACCGCGTACCCAACGGACGCGGAGTCCAATGGCTATTTGATCGCAGCGTCGGCGATGCGCTCGAGTTCACCGGCCCCTTCGGCACCTTCATGATGGAACGCGCGCCGGAGGTCGAGATTGGCCTCATCGCGGAAGGGACGGGAGTCGCCGCGATTCGTCCAATGATTCGGCGCGCGCTGGAATCAGGATCGCAAGCGCGCATGCATCTCGACTACGCCGCCGATCGCAACGAGCACATCCTGTATCGCGAGGAGCTCGAAGAATGGACGCGGCGCGCATCCAACTTCACATTCGAAACGCTGATTGCCCCGCAGGAGGTTCTCTACGATCGCCTGAGCGCGATCGCGGCGCGTCGCTGGATCGATGCGGACGCGGATCGCACGCGGCAGTTCTGGATTTGCGGCGTCGGCGCGGGCGTCAGCCGCATCCGCGATCTGCTGCGCGGGGCCGGCTACGAGCGTCGCGCCGTTCATTACGAGCAATGGTGACTATGTCGCGGGCGCTAGAGTTATGTGGCTCGCCACCGGCTGATCCTTTGCGTTGCAACGTGCGGAGCGCTTGGGACGCGGCTCGCTTTGATTCAGCGCAGGGCTGAGATCAGCAGAAACGACGGGCGCTGGCGTTCGTCAGCCCAGTCTGGATGCTGCGCGATTTGTTCTTTGCTTGGCGCCCACTCATCGATGTGAGTAATCGTCATGCCGACGCTGAGTAGTGCGTTGATGTAGGTCGCGATTGTCCGATGTTGTTTGATTACGCCGTTGGCTAGCCAGTCGGTTGAGCGCGGACCTTCGATTAAGTAGTTATCCAGCGGCCATACCTTTCGGCCTGTGGGATTGGTTATCCATTTGGGATTTGATGGTGCTGTGTAGATTGGATGCTCCACTGAGAATACGAGTGAGGCGCCGGGTTTCAGTGATTTGTGGATGCTTGCGATTAGAGCATTGAAGTTCTTCACATAGTGGAATGCCAGTGAGCTGTACACGAGATCGAAATATTGTGCCGATAATTCGACATGCTCGAGGTCGGCTTTTCGGTAGGTGATTGCGGAGTCATTGGTGGCTGATGCGGCTCGGGCGAGCATCTTTTCGGATAGATCGATGCCGAGTATTTCGGATGCACCGTTTTCGCGTGCCCATCGGCAGAACCATCCGAAGCCGCATCCGAGGTCGAGGACTTTGCGGCCGCGGATGTCGGGGAGCATCGCGCGCAGCGACGGCCATTCGGGTGCCGCGGCGAGGCCATCGATCGAGCGCGGCAGTTTGCTGTAGTTCGCGAAGAATTCGTCGGTATCGTAAATATTCTGCGCCATTTTCGTTCCATGACCTGAATTTTTTCAGAACGGCAGACGTTCACTCGACGTACTTCTTCTCCAGAGCTTGATACTCAGGCACGCCCATCAGCGCAGTGAACTCTTCGAAGACTCCTGACTTGGTATTCGTTGAGATGCGGCCGGTTTGTTTCAGCTCGCGCATCGTGTCGCGGATTTGGGCAAATAGCGCGAGCATAGTGCCGATGTGGATTGTTACTTTGAATGGGTACTTCTTGAGTTCGTCGAGCGGGAGCAGGTCGCCGTTGTAGATCAGCGGCAGGTCGCCAAGCAGATCGGCGTAGCGCTTCAGATCGTCAAGCGTTTTGATGCCGTCGACGAAGAGCAGGTCGGCACCCGCCTCAGTATACGCCCGCACTCGGCGCACCACGCCGTCCCATCCTTCGACCTGGAGCGCGTCGCTGCGCGCGATTATCACGAGATCCGTATCGCGCCTGGCGTCGCAAGCGGCCCGTATCTTCGACACGGCCGCGTCCATCGCGATCACTTGCTTACCCGCGAGGAAGCCGCATCGCTTTGGGAACACCTGGTCTTCGATATGCATCGCCGACACGCCCGCGTCTTCGTATTCGCGCACGGTGCGCCAGACGTTGAGCGGATTTCCATACCCGGTGTCGGCGTCGCTGATGACGGGTACGTCGACGGCCGATGAGATTGCGCGCGCGTTCGCGACCATCTCAGACATCGTGAGCAGTCCCAGATCGGGATACCCGCGCGATGCCGAGGTGCCGAAGCCCGTCATATAAACGGCATCGAAGCCGGCGCTCACTGCGAGCTTTGCCTGCAGGCAATCGAACACGAACGGAGCGACGATCAGTCCCGGCGCCGCGAGCATCTGGCGCAGGCGCTTTCTCGATTCATTCATCGTGATGATCTCAACCGTGAGAAATTTGAAGGCGAGGCTACAGCGCGTGAGAGCGCCGCGCAAAAGCTCGCGTCAGGCGAAGTAATCTTCGGCGCCGATCGAGGGGATCGCCAGCTGGTAAACTCGATTATTGCGCAGCACCTTAAGATTAATGTGGTCGCCCGGATGGCGTCCGCGCAGCGTATCGTAGAGAAAGCGGCGATCGTTCACGTCCTGGCCGTCGATCGCAAGCACCAGGTCGCCCTGCTGCAGGCCGGCTTTCTCGCCGGGCCCGCCGGGCATCACGCCCGCGATCACGACGTGGTCGCGGAGCGTGTATGAGAGTACTCCCAGCCACGCGCGCGCTGGCGTGGAGATTCGCCGGCCATGCGCCATCAGCTCGTCGCGCACGCCGAGAAAATTTTCGCCCGGGATGCCCAGGATCGCGCGGCTCATGTCCGCGAAGTTGAGGTATGAGATCGCAACGATCTGGCCCTTCATGTTGCACACCGGGCCCCCACTGAAGCCGATGCTCAGCGACGACGCCGTGACGCACACCGAGCGATCGAGGGTGAACTCCCAGACCGCATCGAAGGGCCCGAGGTAAGTGATAATACCGCAGTCGGCGCATCGCTTTTCCGCGCCCATGCTCGCGACGCTGAACGCGTCCTGGCCAGGCTCGCAAGTGGTGGATGGAACGACCTCGATATGCGGCAGGTTCGCTCCGTCGATCTTGAGGAGTCCAAGGCCCGTGCTGTAATCGCGCGCGATGATCTGCGCCTCGCGCTGATCGCCGTCGGGCATCGTGACGATCACGTTCTTGGCGCCGAGCAACAAATAGTGAACCGTCAGGATGAAGCCGTCGGGGGTGACGATCATGCCGGTACCGCGGCGGTCGGTGCCAAGGCCGATCGCGGTCGAGACGTGTGACGAGGGTATATGGGTGTGAACGCCGACAGTGGCGCGCAGTACCTTATCGAGCAAAAAAGGCGGTGCGTTCACGGCGGATACTCCGTCTCCAAACCTAGGACCGTGCCATTACGGTTTCAAGGACACAAAAAAAGAGGCGGCGTCTTGCGGCGCCGCCTCGAATCAGATCAGGAAAGACTTTACTTGTTGTCCTGCCGCGACTGGTCGGGCGGAAGCGCGGTCTGCTTGGCGCGCACCGTCAGCAACTGAAGAGCCTGCCCGAGATCGAGCTCGCTGTACTTCTGATTGCCATACAAGCTGTCGAGCTGCTTCACGGCCTGGGCCGTGGTGAGATCGTTGGTCGAGAGCTGGTCGGTCAGCTGATGGATGATCTTGCGCGCGCCCTTCCAGTGGAAGACGTCGGCGGCGACGTTGAGCTGATCGAGCTTCGCCGCGCTCACACGCATCGCGTCGGAATAGCCGACCACGTAGCCATCCTTGGCGGAGCCATTCAACGCGTTCCAGAAGTTTCCGTTATGCGTGATGTCGCTCGACGCAAACGCCAGCGCAAAGCTCGCCAAAAATCCCAGCACCACGCCGGACATAAACTTTTTCATTGCGCGACGCCCTTCCCTTGCCGCTCGCGAACTTTTCTAGCAGAAATACGTTCGTCGAGCAAAAGCGGTTTCACTTGAAGGGGGATTTTTCTCGTGCCAGAAATCGATCATCGAGACCTCGCTGCTCTTTGCGAGGACACCCTTCCTCCCCACCGACACCACGTTAATGTTACACAAGCCGGACCGTGGGGTAAATAACCGCGGCACAGAATCATTGAGGCTCATTGAGCAGGATTGAATGCCTGCTGCGAGCGGTGTCATCATCGAATCGACCGACATCGTTCGTTTAAATGCCTGATATTTACCAGGAGATACTTGAGTTCATCCGGAATCCGCAGCCATCGCGGTTTGATGAACTCGCGATACGTGCGTTTCGCCATCAATTCGATTGGGTGCGGAACTATCGCGCCTATTGCGAATCGCGCGGCGCCGATCCGAGTCAAATCCGTTCGGTCGATGAGGTCCCGGTCGTGAGCACGGCGGCCTTCAAGTATGCGAACCTGGCTCACGACGAATCGGCTCCGCGTCTCGAGTTCCTCACCAGCGGAACCACGCTTGGGCGATCGCATCGCGGACGCCATGTTGTGATGCATCCGGAGATTTACCGCGCCTCAGCGCTTGCGCATCTCAGGCGGATGCTCTTTGCGGACGGAGCGCGGTCGCGGATGCTCGCGATGCATCCGGGGTCGGACGTGATGCCCGAGTCGTCGCTCTCGACGATGGTCACGTGGTGCATCGAGGAGTTCGGCGCGCGGACGATGCTATATGCGGCGAATCGGCAAGGTGTCGATATCGCGGCGGCCGAGGATTTTCTGCGGCGCGCCGCGGCGGATCGAGAGCCGGTCTGCATTTTGACCACGACGGCGGCGTTTGCCTCTCTTTGTGAGCATATTGAGACTAGTAGTGAACGAATCGATCTGCCTGCGGGCTCGCGCCTGATGGATACGGGCGGCGCAAAGGGTCAGGCGATTCCGCTCACGCCCGCGGAGGTGATCGGGCGAGCGCGCCAGTTCCTCGGAATCGAACCCGACCTCGTGATCAACGAATACGGGATGACGGAGCTATGCTCGCAGCTTTACGACGCAACGCGATTCAACTCGCGCGAAGTCGCCAGCGGCCCGCGCGTGAAGATCGCGCCGCCGTGGCTGCGCGTCCGCGCCCTCGATCCCGTGACGCTCGCCGGCGTGTCCGACGGTGAGATGGGACTGCTGGCGTTTTTTGATCTTGCCAACGTTGGTTCGATCTCAGCCGTGATGACCGAGGATATCGGTGTAGTGCGCGGAGATCGGGTGCGCCTGGTGGGCCGCGCGGCTGCGAGCGAGGCCCGTGGATGCGCGCTCGCGATCGGCGAGTTCGAAGCCGTGGAACGCAAACGCCAGAATCGCAACGCAGCGAGTGTCGCATCATGAGCCTCGCTGCCGGCACGCGAGCGGCTACGCTTAACGCCGGCGCGCTCCATGCAGCGGCGACGCGCATTCGCGCGGCGCTTGCTCGCCCGCTTTCCTCCGCGCGAATTGCATCATCGCTGGCGCGGGTGCTCTCGGAGTTTCAGCAACGCGATAATGTTCGACGGCGGCGCGTCGTTGAGCAAATCGCCTCGCGCACCGGATTCTCCGCCCCGCTCCTCGACGCTTCGCTCGACGCGCTACTTCATCCGTTTTCAAACGATGCTCTCGATTCACTCGCGCAGCGCGCTCGTCATCGTCCGGAACTTTGCGCGTTCGTTATGGCTGGCAACGCAGCGGGGGCGGGTATCCACGAAATCGTCCTCGCGATGCTCGCGGGCTGCGGTCTGCTGGTTAAAGCTGCTTCCAGCGAGCCCATTTTCTGGACCGAATTCGAAGCAGCGCTCGCTGAAATCGATCCTGCGTTGAGCCAGCACCTCGCGGTGTTCAACTGGAGCCGCGACGACCGTCAAATGTCCGCTGAGCTCGCCGAGCTTGTCGACGTTCTCGTTGCCTATGGCGACGACGCGACGATCTCGGCGCTCTCGAACGATCGCGCGTTCGTCGGCTTCGGCAGCCGAATCAGCGGCGCGATCGTCGCCCCTGAAGCGATGCCCGCATCGAGGCTCGGTGAAATCGCCGCGGCGATCGCGATCGATACCTCCCTCTACGAGCAACTTGGCTGCCTTTCGCCGCATCATGTCTTTGTCGTTGAAGCGGATGCTGCTGGTGCGCGCGACTTTGCCCGACGGATCGCGGCCGAGCTGCGCAATACCGCTGGCAGATTCCCTGCGCCCTTGCGGCTGCCTCTCGAAGACGCGGCCGCGATTCGGCGCGTGCGTGAAGTCGCACGCTGGCGCGCAATCGGTGGCGACGACCTCGAGCTGATCGAGGGCCCGCGACTTGATTGGACGGTGGTCTTCGACGCGGCGGCTTCGTTTTCAGTATCGCCCGGGTATCGCACGCTCGTTGTCAGCGCGGTGGCCGATGCCGCCGAGTTGGGACGCCGTATCGAGCCGGCATCGCCATATCTTGAATCGATGTCCCTGGCGGCAGCGGGTCAAACCGGCGCGGAGATCCGCGCCATCCTCGAACATCTGCAAATCCCGCGCATTTGCGCGCCGGGCGAGATGCAGTCGCCGCCGCTCGACTGGCGTCATGGCGGCGCGTTTTTCGATCGCATGATAAGCCCACGATGAGCGAGTTAGGGGACAAATTCCTGCGTCACGTCGCGCAAACCTCCGACTCTCCACTCGGCCTTGAGATCGCGCGCGCTGAAGGTTCGTGGCTCTGCGCGACCGACGGCCGCAGATATCTCGATCTGATCGCGGGTATCGGTGTCTCCGCGCTCGGCCATGGCAATCCGCACGTGCTCGCCGCAATCGAGCATCAGATGCGGCGCCATCTGCACGTCATGGTCTATGGCGAATACGTGATCGAAAAGCAGGCACGCCTCGCCGATCGACTCGCTGAAGTGCTGCCACGCCCGCTGGATCGAATTTACTTCACGAACAGCGGCGCCGAGGCGATCGAAGGCTCACTCAAGGCGGCGCGCAAATTGACCCGGCGTTCGGGATTCGTCGCGTTCGACGGCGCGTATCATGGCGACACCATGGGCGCGATGGCGCTGGCTGGAAATCCCGCGTTTCGAGAGCCGTTTGGTGCGTTACCCGGACCGGTGCGCCACATCCCTTATAACGACATCGCGTCGCTGGAGGCGATCGACGACACGATCGCGGCGGTCGTCGTCGAGCCGGTGCAAGCCGAGGGCGGCGTGCGGATTCCAGGCCGCGAATTCATTGCGGCATTGCGCGAGCTATGCGATCGCTCGGGCGCTCTGCTGATTTTCGATGAAGTTCTCACTGGATTCGGCCGCACGGGAAAGCTGTTCGCGCTGGAGCACTACGGCGTCGTTCCTGATGTGATTGTTCTCGCGAAGGCGCTCGGCGGGGGGCTGCCACTCGGAGCGTTCGCCGCGCGCGATGAAATAATGAACGTGCTGGCGCACGACCCTCCGCTCGGACACATCACGACCTTCGGCGGCCATCCGCTTTCGTGCGCCGCCGGGCTCGCGTCGCTGGACGTAATCCTGGCGGAGCGGCTCTGGGAGCGCGCGCAAGCGATCGGCGATCGGTTCCGACAGCGAATCGAATCGCTCGGCTCCGAGCAGATCGCGGCCGTACGCGGTATCGGTCTCCTGATCGGTATCGAGATGCGCAGCGCGGCGATGGCCGCGCGCTTCGTCGCCGAGTCCGTCGCGCGCGGCGTGATTATCAACTGGACGTTGAATGCCGACACTGTCGTACGGCTTGCGCCGCCGCTCACGATCACGCCGGAGGAAATCGACTTTGCGCTGGACGCGATGAACGCCGCGCTGCAAGCCGGGAGCCGCACGCGATGAGCGGGTCCGGGGCGAGGCTATCGCCGACTCTCGCCGGCCGCCGGCGCCTAACCCTGGGGCTAATCGAGCGCGACCTGGATTCGTTGAATGTGCTGTGGCAGGGCGCCGATGTCGCGATTCTGGTTACTGCCGGCTACCTGTTGATAGAGCTTTTCGGCTTCGGGTATTCGCCGCGCGGACTGGTCTGGGTATGGGTGGCCCTGGGCGAGCTCCTGATTTTTCGCGCGGCGTTCTGGTCCAATACCGTTCGCAGATTTTGGCGACCGGTCTCGCTGTGCTTCGGCATGGCCTTGATCGCCACGTTCGGGATCTTCGCCCACCTGTCGCAACGGCCCGAAACACTCTTTGTTTCGGCGATGCTATGTCCGCTGGCCACCTCCGCTTACATCGCGTGGACGCCGTCATGGCAACTGGCGATGAACGCGGCGAGTCTTTCGCTCTACGTGCTCATGCCGATGCTACTGGGTGATCCTAAACTCTACATTCCGGCCCACTTGGCGGCGCTGGTAACGGCTCTCGCGTTCGCGCAATCGAGCTCGGTTTATATCGAGCGCTATCGCCGCCGCTTGCGCCAGCAGGTGCGCGATCTCGAAGAGGCGGCCGGTTTCCGCGACGCTCAAATCAGCACGATGGCGCATGACGTGCGCAGCCCGCTGGCTGCAATCGCCGGCTATGCGACGCTGCTGCAGGCCCAGGATCTGGCGCCGCAGGATCGTTCTGACCTGCTGGCGCGGCTCGGGTTGGCGGCCTGGAACATGGACCTTGTCGTCAGCAACCTGCTCGACATGTACCAGATCGAGGCGCACGGGCTAGTCACGGAGCCGCGCGAGATTGATCTCACCCCGAACCTGCGCGAGGTAGTCGATAGCTGCGAAGTCCAGGCGAGCCGGCGCGGTGTCGAGCTCAAGACCGCATTGTGTGAGCTGCCGCGATGCCGTCACGATCCGCGGCACGTCGAGCGTATCGTCAAGAACCTCGTCGGTTTCGTGTTGAGCCGCGTCGATTCCGGCGCCGCAAGGCTCGAATGCGGCCCGCACGAGAATCAAATCAGGATCGAAGTCTGCGACGACGGCCCCGCTATTTCGGCGAGCGAGCTTGCGGCGCTGTGCACGCAGTTCCCGCGCAACGGGTTTGGATCGCCGTCGCGCGACCTGAACCTCTATATCGCGCGCCGCCTGACCGAAGCTTCCGGCGGAATCTTCTCGGCGCACCCGGGCGAGCGGGGCGGCCTCAGACTCGTCGCCGAGCTGCCGGTGCATGGCCAGGCTGCGTCGCGAACACCCGCGTGACCGTCCTATTGCCCGTGTTATTCGAATCGTTTAGCGTCGTGGCGTGTTCGCTTGTTTGACTTATGCCAGAGTCGCGCCGCGCCCGGCGCAGAGACCCTGACGATTTGGCTGCCCGCCAGTTGCGCCGTGTGCCATCCGGTCGAAAAGGCCTTCCCGGTGAGTTTGAGCTAATTGCGCATTTGACCGCGCGCAGCCGCTTGTCGCGCCGGACGATTTTGGGACCGGGCGACGATTGCGCGATCATTCGAAGCTCGTCCAGAGATCAGCTAGTCACGATCGATTCGATGGTCGAGAATGTTCACTTCAAGATGGGGTGGGGCTCGCCGGAACAAACCGGGATCCGCGCACTCGAGGTGAACCTTAGCGATATCGCTGCGATGGGCGGGACGCCGCATACCTGCGTGATCAATCTCGGGGTGCGGCCGACGGTTGCGCTCGAGTATATCGACGGACTCAACCAGGGTCTGAGGACGGCGGCGCGCCGCGCGCATGTTGACATCGTCGGCGGCAACATCACCAGTGCGAGCGAACTCTCGATCACGATCGCACTTTTGGGTGATGCGGGGAAAAGTGTGTTGCGCCGCGATACGGCTCGCGTCGGCGCCGATATTTTCGTCACCGGCACGGTCGGTGACGCCGCTCTTGGATGGCGAATACTCGCGGGCGAGATGCGCGCGCCAGCCAAGGCGCGTCAACATCTGGTGAGCAGGTATCTTGAGCCGGCGGCGCGTATCGAAGCAGGAATCCGCCTTGCGCAGCTTCGTCCCGCTCCCGCCGCGATCGATATCAGCGACGGGTTGCTGCAGGACCTGGGGCATATTCTCGAGCGCAGCAAGGTCGGCGCGGAGATCGACGCCCTATCAGTGCCGATCTCTGACGCGTACCGACGGACTGTGGGAGCCGACGTCTCATATGCACTCTCGGGCGGCGAAGATTACGAGTTATTGTTCTGCGCATCCGCACGGATCTCGGCGCGGGAGCTGGCCAAGCGGCTGGGAATTGAGGTGACGCGAATCGGCAGAATCGTAAAGGGGCGGGGAATCAAATTGAGCGGCGCCAAGCTTCCGCCAAATGCCGGCTTCGACCAGCTCCGCGCGCAAGGGACACGCTGATGCTGATGCTGCTGCTGCCGGTGACGGTCGGCGTGCTCGTGATGATGAGCGCGACGCTGGCTGGCTCCGAGACCGCGATTTTCGCTCTCGTGCGCATGGAGCATACGCGCGAGCAGCTCGCGAGCTCGGTGCGGCGCTCGGTCGAACATTTGATGCAGCGCCCAGTCGAATCGCTGCTAGTGATTATCGGTCTCAACGAGGCGTGCAACATCTTCGCCGAATGTCTCGCCACCAGTTTTCTCATCCTGTGGCTCGGCGCCGCGCTCGGACCCTATATCGCCGCTCCGGTGATGCTCGTGATCGTGCTGATCTTCTGCGACATCACGCCCAAGACCTTCGCGCTCGGCATTCCTGGCGCGTTTGCGACGTTGACTGCCGGTTCACTGGTGCTCATCGCCGACCTCGTCCATCCCGTAACCAGGTACCTCGCCCAAGCCGAGGAGGCTCCTACTCCCGAGGCGGTTTCGGAAGCCGAGTTCAAGGCTCTCCTGCGGCTGGGCGAGCATTCCGGCGAGGTCGAGCCTGCAGAGCGTGCGATGATCCATCGCATGTTCGATCTCGGCGCGCGCCGTGCCGCCGATGTGATGACGCCGCGCGAACGGATGTTCGTGCTCGATATCGCTACGCCGGCTAACCAACTGATCGCGGATATCGTGCACGAGGGTTACACGCGCGTGCCGATTTATCGCGGCACCCCGGATAATATCGCGGGCATCCTCCACACCAAGGACCTCGTCGCGCGCAGGCTGGATCCGACGCCGCCGCGGATCGAGCGCCTGGTGCGCCCCGCCTACTTCATCCCACCCGGCAAGTCGCTCGGCGATTTATTCGACGAGATGCGGCGCGGGCGTTTCCAGATGGCGCTCGTGGTCAATGAGTACGGCAAGCTGCTCGGCCTCGTCACATTGAATGATTTGCTCGAAGAACTGTTCGGCGAGATTCGTGACGAGTTCGATATCGAAGTGCCGGAGTTCGCGAAGGTTTCCGACCACGAGTTCGTGGTCTCAGGCGCGATCGATATCAAGCAGTTAAACCAGCACCTGCCGGTCGCAATCGCGCCCGCCGGTGGACGCACGCTCGCCAGTATCGTGCTGCGCAAGCAGGGACGTGTGCCGCGCGTCGGCGAGCATCTCCAGCTCGGCGAGTACGAGGCGACGGTCGAAAGTGTGCGCGGCGCGACCGTGGAACTTGTGAGGCTCAGGCGCTAATGCTCGCGGTCGTGCTGCTGGCGGTGCTGGGATGCGTTGGTATCCAGGCGTTCTTCGCTGCGAGCGAGATCGCGCTGGTCTCCGCCGACGAGCTCAAGGTGCGGGCCGAGAGCGAACGCGGCTCCAAGCGCTCCGGCACGCTGATGCGCCTGCTGGGTAATCGCGATCGCGTCGTCGCGCTGACGCTTACGGGAGCCAACCTGGCGACCGTCGTTGCCGCCGTGCTGCTCACGAGCTTTCTCCATCGCTACGGTCCGAATGCAGCCTTCCTCGCACCGTTTATCCTGACGCCGATCACGCTGCTGCTCGGCGAGGCGATCCCGAAACTGCTCGCGCTGCGCGATCCGCATGGCTTCGCGATGCTTGCCGTCGCGCCGCTCAGGATTCTGTCGACTGCGCTCGGCCCCGTGCTCAATATCGAGACCTGGCTGAGCCGCGCGCTGCGCCGGCTGATGGGCGTCCCTTCCGAGATGCAGAGCGTCTTTCTTTCGCGCGAGGATCTGTTGCGGCTCGCGCGCCGTCCGGAGGCGACAGGCACTCACGACGCCGACGCGATCCTGCCGGCCGAGCGGCAGATGATCAGCCGCATCTTTCGCTTCTCGCGCGCCGGTGTGCGCAAGGCGATGGTGCCGCTGGTGCGGGTCGATGCGATCCCCGAGGAAAGCACGCTCGAAGCCGCGATCGAAATGGTGCGCCGCGAAGGTTTCACGCGCCTGCCGGTTCTCCGCCGGCGTATCACCGATATCGTTGGCGTCGTGCATGCCTTCGATCTCCTGCAGGCACCCGATCTCGGTCGCCCCGTGAGCGAAGTGATGCGCCACGTGAGTTACTTTCCCGAATCGATGCCGCTCGACGAGGCGCTCGTTGCGATGCAGCGCACGGGAGAGAACATGGCGGTGATCGTCGATGAGTACGGCGGCGCGTCGGGAATCGTCACCCTCGAAGATTTGCTCGAAGAGATCGTTGGCGAGATCGAGGACGAGCACGACCTTGCCGAGGAGCATGCCCGCATCGCCGGTCCGCGCTCACTGCTCGCAATCTCGAGCGCCACGGTCAGCGAACTCAACGAACGTTTCGGCCTCAAGCTCCCCGAAGCTGATGAGTATGCTACGATCGGCGGTCTCGTGGTCGAACATCTCGGTCATATTCCCAAGCCCGGTGAGCAGTTGCGCGTCGGCGACATCACAATCACGGTGACCCGCTCGGATTTGCGCGCGGTGCGCGAGGTCGCGCTCCTTTTGCCGCAACCGCTCAAGCCTGAAGTTTTGAAGCGCCGATGACTCCGAAGCGGATTCGCGAAATCCTCGATTCCGTCGCGGCCGGCAAGCTCGAGTCAGGCGCGGCTTTCGAGCAACTCCGAGAGCTGCCGTTTCATGATCTCGGCTTCGCCAAGATCGATGGCCATCGCGCGCTCAGGCGCGGCGTGCCCGAAGTCGTGTTCGGCCAGGGCAAATCGGTCGAACAAATCGTCGCGATCGGCAAGCGCATCACCTCGGCCGGCATGAATCTGATTGTCACGCGAATCGAGCCCGCCAAGGCAAGCGCCGTGCGCCGCAAGCTCAGCGCGTTGCGCTATTACCCCGAAGCGCAGCTCGCCACGATCGTGCGCGAGAAGGTGAAGCCGTCAGGTCACGGCACGATCATGGTCATCAGCGCGGGCACCTCGGACATTCCCGTCGCCGAGGAAGCGGCGCTGTGCGCGGAGCTCTTCGGAAATCGCGTGACGCGGCTTTACGACGTCGGCGTCGCGGGGATTCATCGCCTCACCGCCAACCTCGATGACGTGCGCCTGGCGAGCGTGCTGATCGTCGTCGCGGGGATGGAAGGCGCGCTGCCTTCGGTCGTCGCCGGTCTCATCGACAAGCCTGTGATCGCTGTGCCGACGAGCGTCGGCTACGGCACCGCCATGGGCGGATTCGCGGCTCTGCTCGGGATGCTCAATTCGTGTTCCAGCGGCGTGAGCGTGGTGAATATCGACAACGGTTTCGGCGCCGCGCTGAGTGCCACGCTTATCAACCGCGTCGGAATAGGAGTCGCGTGAGCGAGCGGCGCAATCCTCTGACCAGCGGCCGCGTGCGGCGCGCGATCAAGATCGGCGAGCTCACGTCGCAGGTCGGCAGCAGCTACCTGTGGAACCAGCTCCGCCGTCCCTTTTTGAATGGGCCCGCGCGCGAGCGCGAACTGCTCGACACTCATATCCGCAACGCGCGCCGAATCGTCGAGAGCTCCAAGCAGCTTCGCGGCGCGTTCATGAAGCTGATCCAGATGCTCTCGATGCGACACGATTTGCTGCCGAGCGAGGCGCTCGACGTCCTCAGCGCGACGCAATCGAACGTGCCGCCGATGAGCTACGCGATGATCTCCGAACAGATCCGCAAGGAGATCGGCAAGCGCCCCGAGCTGCTGTTCCGCCGCTTCGAGCAGACCGCCTTTGCCGCCGCATCGCTCGGCCAGGTGCATCGCGCGACCCTCAAGGACGGTACCGAAGTTGCCGTCAAGGTGCAGTATCCGGGAGTGGACAAGACCGTAGCCGAGGATTTGCAGAATCTAAAGCTCCTGCTCCGCACGCTGCAGGCCATTGGGCGCGACGTGATGCGCCAGAAGATCGACACGGCGGCGATCTACAAGGAGCTCGACCAGCGGCTGCGCGAAGAGCTCGACTACGTCAGCGAAGCGCGCAACATGGCCGACTTCGGGCAGCTGCTCGAGGGCGACGATGAGATCGTCGTGCCGCGATGCATCGAGAATCTCAGCTCGCGCCGGGTGCTCACCATGACTTACGTCGACGGCTACGGACTCGCCGACGTGCTGAACCCGGCGGTCGATCTCGAGTTGCGCTCGTGGGTCGCGCGCAAGATGCACGTGCTGGCGTGGCGGCAGGTGCTCGAATTCGGCATGCTGCATACCGATTTTCATCCCGGCAACTACGTCGTCAGTCATCATCCGCGCCTCGGCATGCTCGACTTCGGCTCGATTCGCCGCTTTACCGAGCCGGTGCGCAAAGCGAATCTCCAGGTGGCAAGGGCGATAGTGAGCGGCGATGACGACTCGCTCGGCGCGGCAATGATGAAGCTCGGCTACCTCGACCGCGACCAGGATCCGGCGCCGATGGTCGAGATCATGCACATCCTGTTCGAGCCGATGATCGTCGACCGCGAATTTGATCCCGCCGAGTACGACACCGTCGCCAAGGCCACCAAGGTCGGCGAGATCGCGCTGCAGAACCGGCTCTACAAGTCGCCTGCTCACAGCGTGTTTACAATTCGCGCGCTGGTCGGCCTCGAAGGGATCACGCGCGGCCTCGGCGTTACGGCCAACTATCACAGGATCTTCGCCGCATGCCTGCGCAACATTCCGGGATAGCCGTGGCCGGGGAGCAGCGCGCGGTCCTGCTGGATCCGCTCGAACATCATCGCGATCATCATTTTCGGCGCATCCCGTCGCGCCGCGTAAGCGGCGAGCGCACGGCGCTGCGCTTCATCGAGGAAGTCGGCTTCTGCACCGCCTTCACGGCAGGTCTGGGCGTGCCGTGCCTGCGCGAGGCGATCGTCGGCGAGCGCGAGCCCGTCGCCGGCGAGCATATCCAGCACGACTACGGAATCGTAATGACGTGGCGGATCAAGGATTCACTGCCCGAGAAGCGGCTCGTCTACTACGGCAAGGTGATCGCGGGGAAGCCAAGTTTCATCGCGCGCGACATGTTGGGCGCGTTTCTCCGGCTGCGAACCTCGCCGGTCAACTATCGCAAGCTCTACGAGCGCGGGATGCTGAGTCATTGCGCCAAGCTCGTGATGGATACGCTCACGAAGCGCGGCGCGTCGGAGACGCGCGTGCTCAAGCTGTCGAGCGGATACGCGCAGCCCAAGCGCCGCGCCGAGTTCGACCGTGCGATGCGCGAGGTGCAGGAGAAGTTCCTTGCGCTCAAGGTTGAGGAGCGCGCCGATCCGTTCAGCTACGTGTGGGACACCGTCGAGCATCGATGGGAGGACGCGATCCGCGAGGCGCGCTCGCTCTCGCCGAGCGAAGCTGCGGATCGAATCGTGCGCCGCTATTTCCAGATCGCCGGCTTCGGCGCCGAGCGCGCGATCGCGCGGATGCTCGCGATCGATCCGGCGCTCGTCGATCGCGCGGCCAAAAAACTCGAGCGCGAGAAACTCGTGCGCCGCGACTGGCGAATCGAAAACTGGCCTGGCCGCGTGACGATCCTCGGCTCGCTCTGCGGCGTCGCTTGATGCGCCGTCTTATTCCGTTCTAAGAGGGGAGTGACGCGGGGAGCGATCGAACTCCTCGCCTCGGAGGGGACGTTATGCCGCTCGACCCGCAAGCCAAAGCAATGATGGATCAGATGGGCGCCGTTGGCGGTCCGCAGATCCAGGATCTCTCGCCCACCGACGCGCGCAAGGTTACCGCCGCCGGTTTCATGATTCCGCCCGCGCTGCTGGAGCATCCGGCGAAGATTGAGAATCGCAAGATTCCCGGTCCGGCAAGCGAAATCCCGGTGCGAATATACACGCCGGAGGGCAACGGCCCGTTTCCGATTCTCGTTTTCTATCACGGCGGCGGATGGGTCATCGGCGATCTCGAAACACACGACGGGCCGTGCCGCTACCTGACGAATCATGCGAAATGTGTGACGGTCGCGGTCGATTATCGGCTGGCGCCAGAGCATAAGTTTCCGGCCGGCGTCGAGGATTGCTGGGCCGCGCTCAGGTGGGTTGCAGCTAACGCCGCGTCGATCAATGGCGACCCGAAGCGCATCGCGGTTGGCGGCGATAGCGCGGGCGGGAATCTGTCGGCCGTGATTTCGCAGCTCGCGCGCGATGCTGGCGCGCCGAAGCTCGTCTTCCAGATGCTCATCTATCCGGCGACCGAGGCGGAACTCGATACCGAATCGCACAAGACGCTGCGTGACTACTTTCTGACGGCAGAATCGATCAAATGGTTTTGGGGTCACTATTTGCGCAGCCCGGCAGACAAGAAAGATCCGCGTATCGCGCCCGCGCTCACGAAGGATCTGAAAGGCTTGCCCCCGGCGCTCGTGATTACGGCGGAATTCGATCCGCTGCGCGACGAAGGCGAGGCGTACGGCAAACGTTTGCAGGCCGCGGGAGTGCCGGTAACGATCACACGCTACGACGGCATGATCCACGGCTTCTACTCGTTCTACCACGTCCTCGATAAGGGCAAGCAGGCGCTGGCGCAATCAGCCGCCGCACTCAAAGAGGCCCTCGGCAGCTAGGGTGCTCGGAATGTCATCCTGAGGCGAATTAAAAAGAACTGCCGGATGAGCACACTCATCCGGCAGTTTTTCGTCTAGGTATCGATCTCGTTAGACGTCCTTGAAGGCGGCTTTCTTTTGCTTCGACTCGATCGCGGCCTGCGCGGCGGCCAGTCTCGCTACGGGGATTCGGTAGGGCGAGCATGACACGTAGTCGAGGCCGAGGCGGTGGCAGAGTTTTACGCTGGCGGGATCGCCACCGTGCTCGCCGCAGATGCCGAGTTTGATTTTCTTGTTGGCTTTGCGGCCGCGTTCGATTGCGATGCGCATGAGATCCGCGACGCCGCTTGCATCGAGGCCTTGGAAGGGGTCGCGCTTGTAGACGCCCCGATCGAGATAATCCTGCAGGAACCTCACCGAGTCATCGCGCGACAGACCATAGGTCATCTGAGTCAGGTCGTTGGTGCCGAACGAGAAGAAGTCCGCGACCGCGGCGATCTGATCGGCGGTGACGCAGGCACGCGGCACTTCGATCATCGTGCCGATCGTATAGTGCACCTTTTCGCCGCTCTGCTTCATGACCTCGTCGGCGACTTCGCGGATATCGGCGGCCAGGATCTCGAACTCTTTGCGCTCGCCGATGAGCGGCAGCATGATCTCCGGTATCACCTTCACGTTCTTTTTCTTGAGCTGGCATGCCGCTTCGAGGATCGCGCGCGCCTGCGCCTTGTAAATTTCGGGGAAGCTGATGCCAAGGCGCGAGCCGCGATGGCCGAGCATCGGATTGAACTCGAACAGGTTGTCGCGCGCCGCCTTCAGTTTTTCTGGCGTCGTGCCGATCTTGCCTGCGAGCTCTCTGATCTCTTCGTCTTCCTTGGGCAGGAACTCATGCAGCGGCGGATCGAGAAGCCGAATCGTAACCGGCAGGCCTTCCATCGCCTTCAGAATGCCGACGAAGTCGTCGCGTTGCATCGGCAGAATTTTCGCCAGCGCCTTCGCGCGATCCTTGGCGTTCTGCGCCAGGATCATCTCACGTACCGCGTCGATGCGGTTCGACTCGAAGAACATGTGCTCAGTGCGGCAGAGGCCGATACCCTCTGCACCGAACGCGCGCGCAACTTTCGCATCGTGCGGCGTGTCGGCGTTGGCCCGCACTCCCAGACGGCGCTCCTTGTCCGCCCAGCCCATGAACTTCTCGAAATACGACGGCATCTCGGGATCGACCGTCGGCACCCTGCCCTCGATCACTTCGCCGGCTGTACCGTCGAGCGTGATGTACTCGCCGCGATGAATCGTGACGCCGTTCGCCGACATGGTGCCGGCGCTGTAGTCAATGTCGAGCGCCGAGCATCCCGCGACGCAACACTTGCCCATACCGCGCGCGACGACGGCGGCGTGACTCGTCATGCCGCCGCGAGCAGTGAGGATTCCCTGCGCGACTTGCATCCCGTGGATGTCCTCGGGCGAAGTCTCGGCGCGGACCAGGATCACTTTGCGTCCGGCCTCCGAGACGGCGACGGCTTCATCGGCGGAGAAAACGACTTCGCCGTTGACGGCGCCGGGCGACGCGGGCAAGCCCCGCGCGATCACTTTCTTCTCGACGCGCGGATCGAGCCGCGGGTGCAGAAACTGTTCGAGCTGATCGGGCTCGACGCGGCCCAGCGCGGTCTTCTTGTCGATGAGCTTCTCGTCCGCCATGTCAACCGCAATTCGCACCGCCGCTTCTGCCGTGCGCTTGCCGTTGCGGGTCTGCAGCATGAAGAGGCGATTGCGCTCGATCGTGAACTCCATGTCCTGGCAATCGCGAAAATGCTTTTCGAGACGCGACGCAATCCTGAGGAGTTCCTTGTAGACCTCGGGGAACGACTCCTCGAGTGTCGCGTATTTTTCCATGCGCTCCGACTCGCTAAGCCGCTCGCGCTGCGCAGCGACCTTGCCCGCCTTGACGCTGATCGGATGCGGCGTGCGGATTCCGGCGACGACGTCTTCGCCCTGCGCGTTTTGCAGGAATTCGCCGTAGATGCCCTTCTCTCCGGTGCCCGGATCGCGTGTGAATGCGACGCCCGTAGCGCAATCGGGACCGAGGTTGCCGAAGACCATCGATTGCACGGTGACGGCAGTGCCCCAATCGCCCGGGATATTGTTGAACTTGCGATACGCGATCGCGCGGTCGTTGTTCCACGAGCCGAACACCGCGCCGATCGCCTCCCAGAGCTGCTCGTTGGGATCCTGTGGGATGTCGCGGCCGACGCGCTTGCGAATCAACGCACGGAATTCCTGCACCAGCTCCTTGAGATCGTCGACGCTGAGATCGACATCCTCGGTAACGTGGCGCGATTCCTTCTTCTTGTCGATCAGCTCCTCGAAAGGATCAGGATCGTTCTTGTTCTCGGGCTTCAGCTTGAGCACGACGTCGCCGTACATCTGGCAGAAGCGCCGGTACGAGTCCCAGGCGAAGCGCGGATTCTGGCTGTCGGTCTCGAGCCCCTTCACCGTCTCGTCGGTGAGGCCGAGGTTAAGCACGGTGTCCATCATTCCAGGCATTGAAACGCGCGCGCCCGATCGCACCGAGACCAGCAGCGGCTTCGTCGCGTCGCCGAACTTGCGATCGAGGGCTTTTTCGATTCGCTCGACGCTCTTGGCGACGCCCTTGTCGAGCTTCTTCGGATACTTGGAATCGTGATCGTAATAGTAATTGCAGACGCGCGTTGAGATCGTGAAGCCCGGCGGTACGGGCAGCTTCAGTGACGCCATCTCGGCCAGGTTCGCGCCCTTGCCGCCCAGCAAATCGCGCATCGCAGCGCGGCCTTCCGCCACTCCGGCGCCGAAGAAGAAGATCTCAGGATGTATGCGACCCATGGATAACCGATTCTCCCATCCCCGCATCGTGCGGAGCGATTGTTACAGGCACTATCGCGATCGTATCCGAGCTAGTCGAGATACCTTGTCGCGCGAAACTTGCTAGCTGTTCCAGCCGATTCTCTTGGTCAGTTCGTCGATAAGCGTCGCGATCGGGACGCGATCCTGCGTCATTGTATCGCGATCGCGTAGTGTCACCGTGTCGTCTTCCATCGATTGATGATCGATCGTGACGCCGAACGGCGTGCCGACTTCATCCTGGCGGCGATAACGGCGGCCGATCGATCCCGCCTGATCGTAAGCGACGGTGAAATGGCGCTTCAGCGCATCGCGCACGGCGATCGCCTTTTCGGGCTGTCCCGCTTTGCGCAGCAGCGGATATACCGCGACCTTGATCGGCGCGAGCCGCGGATCGAGGCGCAGCACGATACGCTCTTCGTTCTCGACCACGTCTTCGTCGTAGGAATCAAGCAAAAACGCGAGCATCGAGCGATCGACGCCGAGCGCCGGCTCGATCACCCACGGACGGTAGCGCTGCTTCGCTTCCTCGTCGAAGTACGTGAGATCATGGCCGCTGGCCTTCGCATGCTGATCGAGATCGAAGCTGCCGCGTTTGGCGACGCCTTCGAGCTCACCCCAGCCGAACGGATAGAGAAATTCGATATCCGTGGTGCCGCTCGAATAATGCGACAGCTCATCGGTCGCATGCGCTCGCGCGCGCAGGTGATCCTTTTTGATTCCGTACTTGACGTGCCAGTTGAAACGAAAATCGACCCAGTAGCGATACCAGGTTTCCTCTTCGTCGCGGTCGGGCTTGATGAAGAATTCCATCTCCATCTGCTCGAACTCGCGGGTGCGGAAAATGAAATTGCCGGGCGTGATCTCGTTGCGGAACGATTTTCCGATCTGCGCCACGCCGAACGGCAGTTTGACTCGTTGTGTATCTACGATGTTCTCGAAGTTGGCAAAAATTCCCTGCGCGGTTTCGGGGCGCAGGTAGACCGTACTCGCGGTGTCCTCGACCGGGCCCATAAAGGTCTTGAACATCAGGTTGAACTGGCGCGCCTCGGTCAACTCGCCCCCGCATTCGGGGCACTTGGTACCCTGGATATGATCGGCGCGAAAGCGCTGCTTGCAGCTTTTGCAATCGACCAGCGGGTCGGTGAAATTTTGCAGATGACCGGAGGCTTCCCAGGTCCGCGGATGCTGGAAAATCGCCGAGTCGAGGCCCAGCACGTCGCTGCGATACTGCACCATCTCGCGCCACCACGCCTCTTTGACGTTGCGCTTGATCTCGACTCCCAGCGGACCGTAGTCGAAGGTCGAGCCGAGGCCGCCGTAGATGTCGCTGGTGGGAAAGACGATGCCGCGGCGCTTGCAGACGTTAACCAGTTTTTCCATCGTGACCGCGCGTTTGGCGGGCACTGCACTTTCTGCGGACAACAAAGCCTCCAGGTATCTACGCCTCGCTCGCGCTCAGGCGAGGCTGATGATTTCTGCCGACACCGCGCCGCCATCCTTGATCTCGAGGATCGCGACCGTGCCGGGCACATCGACCAGATTACGCGGCAGCGTCGCGCTGCCGGGATTAACTACCAACGTATCGCCAAAGCGCACGACGCCTTCGACGTGACTGTGGCCCTGCACGATCACATTCACGGGGCCGCCGAAATGCCGATCGATCGCGCGGCGGAAAACTTCCTCGGACGTTTCGTCGGGCGTTGGAATCGCGTGCACGAGCCCGATCCGCACGCCCTCGATCTCGAACAGATGCGCCTCGCGCACGCGCTCGTCGTCAACATCGAGCTTGTGCTTGTGCCCGTCGAGGCCCTCATCGCCGTTGCCGAGCGCCGCCACAACCGGCGCGATACGGGTCAGCTCGTCGAGCACGCGATTTACGTACACGTCGCCGGCATGCATCACCATGTCGACACCGGCGAGCACCTCGAACACGCGCGGCGGCAGATGCTCGCAGGCTTCGGGAATGTGAGTGTCAGAAATGAGGCCGATTCGCATAGCTCTTTGGTCGAGGCGCGCTCGAAATCCGAACTAGCAAGGTTATCATGGGCCGGTATGCCCCGCAATTTTGATGTTTTCAGTCCCCGGCGAACCCAGATCGCGAAAATCAGATCACATCGGTCCTTGCGCGGCGGGAGCGGGCGACTGCGAGCGTGGAATCTCCGCGACCGCGCTGGGCAGTGCGGATGCGAATTGCTGGAGTACATCGTTGAGCGACGCGTTGATCGCCGCGGCCGCGGCCTCGGGTCCGTCCGACGCGGCGGGAGTGTCCTTCTTCAGCTCGCGGCACCATAGCGCGCGCTGAAAGACCCCGCTCGGATAAAGGCAGAATTGAATATCGACAAGTCCGGAGGACTGACCATTTTTCTCCTGAACTTGCTGAAAAGCGAGAATGTCCGCCTCCAGCACGGCAGTCGGCGCGTCGAGCGGAGTCGGCGCCGCGGACGATGGCGCGTAGACGATCGACTTGATTCGATCGCCCACCATATCTGTCGGCGGCGCGATCCATCGATGGAAGCGGTACGAATCGATGCGATACTCGGAGGTTTGCAATGCCAGCCCCGTGTCCTGGTAGGGCGCGCCACCGGAAACCGCTCGCACTTCGAGCCGCACTTCAGACGGCACCGTGGTTGAGATCGGCTGCGTAACAAGCTGATAGCGATGCGTTTCCGGGATTTTGCGCGCCATCACCGCGGAACATCCTGCGGCCGTGCCAAGCGCGATCGCGCACGCTGCGATCTGCAGAGCGGCTCGGCTCACTTCTCGGTCTCCCGATCCGAAACGCGGCTGCCCCATACCATCACTGACGGATCGGCCTGGATCGTTTCGATCGTCTCATCGAGATGTTGTGAGAGGCGATCGATGTTGAGCAGCGCATGATCGATATGAAACGTGTTGCGATCGATAAGCGAGTTGGCTGAGTTGATCATGACCTGCGCGTTCGCCAGCGTCATGTTCATCTTGTCGAGCGTATTGTTGAAGTTGCGGAAGGTGGCGCCAGCGCGATCCTGGAGCGTCTCGATCGTGCCGTTGGCGTGATACGCCGCTTGCTTGATTTCCGCGCTCGCGCTGTTGATGTTCGATAGCGTCTGGTCGAGCTCGTCGAGGCGATTCTTCGCCGCGATTCGATCCGTAACGAGGCGCAGGTTCTTCGACACCACGCTCATGTTCTGAATCATGTCGCCAAGCGCAAGGCGATTCTGATGGTTGAGCGTGTCATGCTTGAGCGCGGCGATCAGATCGTACGTCTCCTGCGTGACCTGAGACGCCTGCGCTTGCAGATCGGCGAGTGATTGCTGATCGCCGTGAAGCGTGCCGTCCTCCGGCAGCGTGCCGGCCTGAGCGGTGCCGCCGGAGAGCTCGATATAGCGGATACCAGTTACGATGTTGCCGGCGAGCTTGGCAATTGTGTTGCGCTGGATTGGAGTGCGCGGCTTGACTTCGATGTTGACTTCCACCTGCGGCGGAACGTCCTCGGTCAAATCGATATCGGCGACCCGTCCGACCTGCACACCGTTGAGCTGCACGGGAGCTCCAGCCACCAATCCGCTCACGGACCCATTGAAGAGGACAGTGTAGTTCGCGACGGGCCGAAAGAATCGCGCGCCCGCGATCCAGAACAGGGCGAGCAAAAGAATCACCGCCGTCCCGGCTACGAATACGCCGACAATCAGAGTGCGTTCACGTTTTATCGTCATGTCGAGGGACTCTCCTACACGCACGCGTGCTGCTGAACGTTCGCCAAATCATTTGCCGACCATTCTTAGCAATTCCGCTATCGGACGGGTGCCAGCGTTCTCGCGGCGCGCTTCGCGATTGAAAAATGCATGCACGATGGGATCGATGCTCTCGCGAACATCGACCAGCGGGCCTTCGGCGATGATCTTGCCGCGATCGAGCATGATCGCGTGGTCGGCTATCACGTTGATACTGCCGAGCTCATGGGTCACCACGACGACTCCCACGCCAAGCCGGGCGCGCAGATCGAGAATCAGATCGTCGAGCGCGCGCGCCGTCACGGGATCGAGGCCGGCCGACGGCTCGTCGAACAGCAGCACCTCGGGATCGAGCGCGAGCGCCCGGGCGAGACCGGCGCGTTTTTTCATTCCGCCGCTGATCTCGGCCGGCAGCAGACGCGCGGCGTTCTCGAGGCCTACCATCGCGAGTTTCATTCGCGCGATTACGGCTGCCACCTCGGGCGCGACGCCGCGATGCTCAATCAGCGGCATCGCGATGTTCTCTTCGAGCGTCAGCGAGTTGAACAGCGCCCCGCTCTGGAAAAGCATCCCGATGCGCTTGAGGCTTTCTTCGCGCTCGTCGTCGTCCTCGCCATAGAGATCGCGCCCGAAGAGCATCACGCGCCCGCCCTCGGGCTGGCGCAGTCCCACGATATGGCGCAGCAGCGTGGACTTGCCGCATCCGCTGCCGCCCAGGATCACGAGAATCTCGCCGCGCCTGAGCGCGAGGTTAATCCCGTCGAGCACGGTATTCTCGCCGTAGCGGACAACCAGATTCTCGACTTTGATCAGCTCGTCCATCGTTCAAATCACGTTCAATTCGTGAGGTAGAAGACCAGCGTAAACACCGCGTCAGCAGCGATACACGAGATTATCGAGGAGACCACCGCGTTGGTTGTTGCCGCGCCGACGCCCTGCGCGCCGCCGCTCACGCGCAGACCTTCGTAGCACGAAATGAGGCCGATTAGCGCCGAGAAGATGAGACTCTTGAAAAGGCCCGTCAGCACGTCGCCCACCACGATCGCCTGCGCCGTCTGCCTGATATAATTTCCCGCGCCAAGACCCATGCTGATACCGACCATGTAGCCGCCGCCAATCGCGAACAGATCGCTTGCGACGGTCAGGCACGGCACAACGATCATAAGCGCGATCACGCGCGGCGCCAGCAGGTAGCGATTCGGGTCCAGCGCCATCGTGCGCATCGCATCGATCTCTTCCGCGACAACCATCGTGCCGAGCTCCGCCGCCATCGCCGCACCCGAGCGCCCGGCGACAATCACGGCCGTGATCAGCGGCCCCATCTCGCGAGCGACCGAGACGGCGACCAGGTTAGCGATAAAGATCGCGGCGCCGAACTGCCGCAACTGGCTCGCGCCGTTGAGCGCGAGCACGACCCCGACGAGCAGCGAGATGAAGACGACGATCGGCGTCCCGCGCACGCCAACCAGGTACATCTGATCGAAGATCGCGTCGAATTTCCATCGTCGGCCGACGAGCGGATCGACGACGATTGCATTGACCGCATTGTAGAGGTAGGCGCCCCACCCTTCCCAATCCGCCGCGACGCGCAGGGCCGATTCTCCCACGCGCTCGAGGACCGGTTCGTATGGCGCGAGTGCGGCTTCCTCGGAAAGAAGCGCCCTGGAGGCGTTCTCGATTCCGCCGATCAACTCGGGCGGCCATCCGACGATTTGCAGATCGACGTCGCGCGCCTTCGCATCGTCGGCGAGTCGCGCGAGCACCGCCAGCTCGTCGAGCGTAGCCTCGCCGACCGCGCTCAGATCGAGGCTGATCGTTCCGTGCGAAGTGGTTGCGAAAATTCTTTTATGCAGCCGATCGAAACTCGCCGCGGAAGGATCGAGGTCTTCGCGTGCGAGCTTGAGCTGCGCGCGGGGTTCGGCCGCAGAGACGGGTCGGTTCACGAGTATCTCGCGATCGCCCGACACCGGCAGCCGCCGCCGTGCCAGCGGCCGAACGGATCCGCCCTGCTTGCCATCGCCATTCAGATTACGAATAAAACGTCGGCGCGCAACCTAAGCTCGGCTCATCGGGCGGCCACTCTGGCGCGAGCGTTTGACTCGATCTCATGCTAAAAGGCGACCGACGCGCTAATCCTGACTGGCGCCCACGAGGAAGCGGAGGCTCTGCTATGCGACTTTCGACTCTGCGAATGAGCGCTTTTGCGCTCGCGGCCGCGGTGATGCTCGCCGGATGCGGTCACAAGGTTCGCGCGACCGGCAACGACAACACGGTCGCCGTTTATCCCGACGAGGACACCTACAAGAAAATCGCGCAGATGAAGAGCCAGGGTGGCGTGGCCGGGATGTTCGGGGGACTCGGCCAGAGCCTCGCCACCAAGCAGCTCGACAACAATACTCCGGTGAGAATTATTTCGAGCGACGACCTCGGCGCACAGATCGAAGTGACCGACGGCGTCAACAAGGGCATGCAAGGCTTCGTCGCGAAGGCCAACGTCGATTGAAGACGAGCCCGCGCTGCGGATAGCTTCGGGCGCGGTTGGGCGGACAGAAAAAGATCACCACTAAGACACCAAGGGCAGTACGCGAAGCGACGCAACGCCGCTTCGATGATTTCTTCTGACTTGGTGCCCTTCGTGTCTTGGTGGTGATCTTTTTCTGCGACGAGGCTATGAAGCCTTTTTGTACTCGCGCGGCGCGGTGCCGATGATGCCTTCCTGCTCGAGAGCCGCGACCTCTGCGTCGCTCAGATTCAGCAAGCGGCGGAATATGTCGGCGTTATGTTCGCCGAGCAGAGGCGCAGGTTGATCGGCGACTAACGGCGTTTCAGGCAGGCGCGCGACACCTCCCGGATAAAGATGCGTTCCGACGACAGCGCGATCGATCGCGACGAAGTAGCCGCGCTCGGCGAGATGCGCATCGCCGATTACCGCCGGCGCTGAATTCACCGGCGCCGCGGGAACTCCGACCGCCAGCAAGCGTTGCACCGCATCATCCGCCTGCAGCGCGCCGAGCGCGCGCGTCAGCTCGGCATTGAGGATGTACTCGTTCGCCTTGCGATCAGCCGCGCGCGTGAACCGAGCATCATCGGCGAGATTGTCGAGGTCGAGCGCATGAGCGGCCGCTTGCCACTGCTCGTCACTCTCGCATGCGAGCGCGATCCATCCGTGGTCCCCGACGCAGGCGTAAATCCCGTACGGCGCATGCTCAGGATGCGAATTGCCACGCGGCGGCGGAACTTTTCCCGTGAGCTGACATTCGACGATCGACGTGCCCACGAATGGGATCAGCGCTTCGACCTGCGCGAGCTCGATCAATTGCCCGCGTCCCGTTCGCTCACGTTCGTGCAGCGCGACGAGCAAGCCGAAAGTTCCATGCAACCCGCTCACAGGATCGCCGAGTGCGTTGCTCAACGTGTAGCGCTGCTCCGCGTCCTTGTAGCCCATGAGACCCGTGATTCCCGCCATCGCTTCCACAGTGTTGCCGTAGCCGCGGGCGTTGCACTCGGGGCCCGAGGAGCCGAACGACGGCATCGATACCATGATCAGGCGCGGGTTGATCGCAGCCAGCGTCGCGTAGTCGAGGCCGAAGCGCTCCATCACGCCCGGGCTGTAGTTTTCGATCAGCATGTCTGAGACGGCGACCAGCCGCTTCACCAGATCGACGCCGCGCGGATCCTGGAGGTCGAGGGTGACGCCGAGCTTGCCGCGATTCGCGGTATTGAACGGCGCCGAGCGCTCGATCGGCTGCATCTCGGGGGGAGCGACCGACAATGACCCGCGCCACCAGTCGAAGTGATCGGTGTCTTCGACTTTCACGACTTCGGCGCCAAGCTCCGCCATCATCTGGCCGACCATCGGCCCCGCCCATCCCATCGAGAGATCGAGCACGCGGATTTTGCCGTTTAAAACCGTCGTCATACGATCCCCTCCTTACCCAGCCGATCGAGGTCGTCAGCGCTGAGTCCGAGCCGTCCGCACAGAATTTCGCGATTATGCTGACCGAGAGTGGGCGCCGGGCGCGGCGCTTCGGGCTTCGAGCCGAGCCGCAGCGGCGCGCCGGGAACGCGAATCGTGCCGAGCACTGGATCGGCGAGCGTGTCGAAGTAGTTGCGCGCCTTGGTCTGCTCCCATTCGAGGACTTCGGCGACGCTCGGAATCGGAACGATCGGAATCGCGCGCCCCTGGCCTTCGCGATAGAGCCACGCGCGGTCGCGCTCGATGAAAAAATCCTCGACGATTTTGAGCAGCGCGTCGTTGTTCACCATCCGTTGAAGCGCGGTGCGAAAGCGAGGATCGGTCAACAACTCGCGGTGCTCCATCAGATCGCACAGGCCCTCGAACTGCTTATCGGTCACGCAATGCAGTCCGGCGTAGCCGTCGCGGCACTTGAGCGTGACGATCATGAACGGGCCAATGGCGAAGCGCTTGCCAGCGCGCTCGCGGACTGCGCCGACGTACTGAAAGCTAACGGTCTCGTAGATCATCGTCGCTACCGTCGCCTCGAGCAGCGAGATATCGACGTGCTGTCCGTGGCCGAGGCCGAAGTCGCGGGCAGCCAGCGCCTGCATCGCGCCGATCGCGCCGTAAACCGCGCCGACATACTGCGCGAGCGATCCCGGCGGCGTCAGCGGCTCGCGATCTTTTTCGCCGACTGGGAAGGTCCACCCGCCACGCGCGAAGAGCGCGAGATCGTTCAGCGGCGCGTCGCGGTCGGGACCATCCTGGCCGAAGTTGGAAATCGAGATGATCGAGAGCGTGGGAAACTTCGCGAGCAGATCCTGCGGCGGGAGTCCGAGCGCCGCCATCGTGCCGGGCGCAAAGTTCTCGAACAGGATATCGGCGTCTGTGAGCAGCCCGTGGAGCAACTCGCGGCCGCGATCGTGCTTCAGGTTGAGCGTAACGCCGAGCTTGTTCTGATTGACGAAGGCGAAAAGGCCGCCGCGATCGGGATTGGGCGCGCCGCGATGAGGTCCGAGCGCGCGCCCGCCCTCGCCGCGTGGCGGTTCGATCTTGATAACCTCAGCGCCCATGTCGGCGAGCAGCTTGGTCGCGTACGGGCCCGCGATGAAATGGGTCAGATCGACGACGCGGACATCGCTCAAGGCAGAGTAACGCATAAGGTCCGATGCGCCCGGTATCGCCCATCGGACCTCACGCTGTCAACTTAAACGATCGTTCAAATTGTGGGCCTTAGACCTTCGGCACTTCCATGCCTTTCTTTACTGCGGGGCGGGCGGCGATCGCCGTTATCCAGCGCGCGACATTGGCGCCTTCGCCGACTACATCAGGTTTCAAATTTTTGATCGGCACGAATCCCACCGATATCCATGCGTAGGTCGCGATGTCCGCGATCGAATAGTCGCCCGCCATGTACTGGGTGCGGCCGAGTTGATCATCGAGCACTTTGACCAGTCGCGCCGATTCAGTGGCGTAGCGATCGATCGCGTAGGGTATCTTTTCGGGCGCGGCGTTTGCGAAGTGATTCACCTGCCCGATCATCGGACCGATATTCGCCATCTGCCAGAAGAGCCATTCGAGGACTTTCGCGCGGCCGGGATCCTTCGCGGGCAAAAGCTTGCCGGCCTTCTCCGCCAGATGGACGAGGATCGCACCCGACTCGAAAATCGACACGCCATCATCGACGATCGCCGGGATCTTGCTGTTGGGGCAGATCTTCACGTACTCGGGTTTGAACTGATCGCCTTCGCGAATATTGACCGGATGCACCTTGTAGTCGAAGCCGCACTCCTCGAGCATCACAGAAACCTTGCGGCCGTTAGGCGTGGTCCACGTATAGAGATCGATCATGACGCGCTCCTTCACGATGGCTGGGTCTCTGAACTTCGTTAGCACGGGCACCTAAGCGAACCCACCATTAATCTTTCGCGCTTGCAGGCGCGGCGGCGGGCGCGCTAATCGACGCGAGGAGGTGCTCGTCATGCAAAGCGTCGCCGAAATCGAAGCCAGCCCGGAAGTGCAGGATTTGCGCACGCGCGTGTCCGATTTCCTGGAGGAGTTGATCTATCCGAACGAAAAGATTCTCGAGCGCGGCGACGACGAATCGCGCCGCACGATGAAATCGATCCAGGCCAAGGCCAAGGAGCGCGGGCTGTGGGCGCTCGGCCTGCCCAAGGAGATCGGCGGCGGCGGTCTCGGCTTCATGCCCTATGTCTTCGTCAACGAGATCGTCGGGCGCAGCGAGTACGCGATCGCGGGCCTCGGCACGCATTCGGCGCAGGACGCCACGATGTTCCATCTCTACGGCAACGCCGAGCAGAAGAAGCGCTGGCTCGCGCCGCTGGTCAATGGCGACATCTACCCGAGCTTCTCGATGACCGAGCCCGAGGTCTCGGGCGCCGATCCCACGGGGCTGCGCACCCGCGCCGTGCAGGATGGTGACGAATGGATTATCACCGGCCACAAATGGTTTACGAGCGGCGCCAACGTGGCGGCCTTCTCAACCGTGATGTGCGTGACGGAGCCCGACGCGCCGACCTACGAGCGCTTCAGCATGATCGTCGTGCCGACCGACACCAAGGGCTACGAGATCGTGCGCGCCGTGCCTGTCATGGGCGAGACCTCGGGCGGGCACTGCGAGATTCGCTACAACGACGTGCGCGTGCCGCTTACGAATCTGCTCGGTCCGCGCGGACAGGCCTTCAAGATCGCGCAGAAGCGGCTCGGCCCCGGCCGCATCTACCATTGCATGCGATGGCTCGGGCAGGCGCAGCGCGCGTTTGAGCTTTTGGTAAATCGCGCGATCAATCGCCACTCCTTCGGCGGTCCGCTATCCGACAAGCAGACCATCCAGAACTGGATTGCTGACTCGGCCGCGGAAATTCAGGCCGCACGCCTGCTAACGCTCAACGCCGCGGCCAAGATCGATGCTGGCGATGAGGCGCGCGTAGAGATTTCGATCATCAAGTTCTGGGGCGCGAAGGTGCTGCACGACGTGATCGATCGCGCGATCCAGGTCCACGGCGCGATGGGCGTGTCGGAGGACACTCCGCTCGCGCGGATGTACCGGCATGCGCGCTTCGCCCGCATCTACGATGGACCCGACGAAGTGCATCGGATGGTGGTGTCGCGGCGCATCGTGAGCGAGTTCAAGAAGGGCCGCAAATGGGACTTCGGCCGCGGCATCGTCAGCAATCCGCGCTGAATCATCGTTCGCGGAGAGCGGCTAAAGAAATGAGCGGCGGTTGATTTCAACCGCCGCTCTCATTTTGTTGCAGGTTTGTCCGAGCGCGCTTTGCGCTTAGAGTGCGTTGGCGCCGCGCTCGCCAGTGCGGATGCGCACCACTTCTTCGATCGGCATCACGAAGATCTTGCCGTCGCCGATACGGCCCGTGCGCGAGGCCCGTTCGATCGTTTCGACCACTTGGGTCGCGAGTTCATCCGAGACGATAATTTCGAGCTTTACCTTGGGCAGGAAATCCACCACGTACTCGGCGCCGCGATAAAGCTCGGTATGCCCCTTCTGGCGTCCGAAGCCCTTCACTTCGCTGACCGTGAGACCCTGTACACCGATACTCGAGAGGGCTTCTTTGACCTCATCGAGTTTGAACGGCTTGATGATCGCCTCGACCTTTTTCATATGACTCCTCTGGGTCGCTTCCTGCCGGGCTTCGGTCGCCCAGGTGCCCGGCCACCCCCACAACCATTTCGCATCCGCCGCCGATGGCGCAAGAGGGCGTTTATGCGCGCCTAACTGGCAAACACCTCTCGGGCGTGGTTGGTATCGCAATACTCCTTGACTTCGGCAATCTTGTCGCCCTCGAAGCGGAAGTAGAAATGGTAACGATTCTGATACTTCTTGCCGTTGGCCGCTGTCGTATCGGATTCGCATTGCACTGCGGCATGGTCGCCCTCGGCAATGATTTGCCCGATTTTCATGTTGAGCCCGTTCGGCAGCATCGCCTTGAGGGTTCCGGCAAAGCCCTTCATACCTTCCTTGCCTTTGATCGGCTCGGAGAAGCCGGGCATGTTGGCAATGACCTGGTAAACGAAATTGTTTGAGATCATCGATTCGAGCCTGATCGGATCGGGATCTTCGAACTCTTTGAGAAACTCGAGAACTGCTTCCTTCATCTCGGCGGTGTTCATGTCGGCCTCCTGCGTTGCCCCGCTAGCTAATCAAACGCACGGGATTACGCCAACCGCCATTGGGGGGCTACGCAAGCGCAATGCCATCGCGAAACGCCGTTTCAAGTGGCGTTTCGTGGGCACGGGCGAGTTTCCTTGCCCGGTGAGCGGGCGAATGATTATTCGCCGTGCATCTCAGTTGTAGTAGCGCTCGGCGTTGGCTTTGATCCGAACGGCTTTTCCTCCCCGCGCATCAGGCGGCCGATATTGTCCTTATGGCGCAGCAGCGCGAGCGCCGTCATGACAATCGCCAGTAACAGGTAGTGGCGCGGGAGGTTCAATGCGGCCGCGGCCGGAGGCAGGACGAACGCTGCGCTGATCGAGGCAAGCGATACGATTCGTGTCGCGGCCAACACGATCACAAATGCGGCTAGTGCAATCAGGATGGTCGCCGGCGAAATCACCAGCCAGATCCCGAGCGCTGCTGAGATTCCTTTGCCGCCTCTGAAGCCCAGGAATATCGAGCAGATCGCGCCGACGAATGCCGCTATCGCGACCCACGCGACGACATGAGGCGGAAAGCCCTCATGCTTCACGAAGGCGACCGGGATCGCGCCCTTTAGGACGTCGGCGATGAACGTCAGCCCCGCCGCCACCGGACCACCAGCGCGCACGACGTTGGTCATCCCGATATTGCCTGAGCCAACGGTGCGAGGATCGAAGCCGCGCACGCGGCCAACGATCACACCGAAAGGAATCGAACCGATTAGATACGCGACCAGGATCAGAAAAAGAAATGTCATCGGCTTGACCGAACGGGGCTAAGAAATTCAAAGATCGATGCGGATTTTTTTGCTCCCCCTTCCCGATGCGGGAAGGGGTTAGGGGTTAGGTCGTTGTCTGGGTTCCAACGAAGCATTCGACCTAACCCTCGTTCCCTTCCCGCACCGGGAAGGGAGGTCTGCCTCACGAGCATCGCCTGCACTATCAACGTTGTGGCTTCGACTGACGGCGCTTGAAGAACGCTATACGCGCGGTCGGTGCAACGATCGGTGAAGATGGTCGGGGTGACTGGATTTGAACCAGCGACTCCTGCGTCCCGAACGCAGTGCTCTGGCCATGCTGAGCTACACCCCGTACTCGGTTGGCTCAATCGGGAAATCAGAGCCCCCTTTTATATCATCAGCATCGAGCCCGCGCGAGTGCGCTCACTTCGCCGTGAGGCGCGGGTCGTCGGCTTCGATACACTTAGAATAGGCGAGTCGTTTGCGCGCGAAGTCCGGATACCAATGCGCCATCTGCTCCTGCTGCGCCATCACCTTGGGATCGGCGAGCATGAGGGCGAGATGGGTGCGCTCCTGCTCGCATGCTTTGGCGTCGGCGAACTCGCCGAAGTTTTCCCACTTGGACATCGGCGCCTGGAAATCCGGTTCGCGCTCGGCGGTGAAACGCGGCGGCACCTGCGGCGGAACCATCAGGAGCCACGCGACGATGAGGCTCGCGATCGAATGACCTGGTTTCACTTTCGATCGAGGTCGACGGGAGTTCGGGCAATCGTCTCGCGCATCTCACCGACGATCTTGTGATAGTCCGGATGACCGAAGATTCCCGAGCCCGAGACAAAAACATTCGCGCCTGCGGCCTTCACGTCGGCAAGATTGTTGAGCTTCACGCCGCCGTCGATCTCGACATCGATATTGAGGCCGCGGCGCTTCAGTTCCTTGCGGATGTAGCGCAGCTTCTCGAGCGCCGAGGGGATAAACTCCTGACCGCCGAAACCCGGATGCACACTCATCACGAGGATCATGTCGAGCGTCCCGGCATGAGCGAGCACGCGATCGGCATCGGTCTCCGGATTGATTCCGATCGAAGCGCGCGCGCCGAAGCCACGGATCTGTTTTGCGATCGCGGGAATATCGGGGCATACCTCGCAATGCACGGAGATCGAGTTGGCGCCAGCTTTCACGAATTTCTGGATGTATTTCTCGGGCTCCGAGATCATCAGATGCGCATCGAGGGGCAGCTTCGTGACCTTGCGCAGCGATTCCATCACCGGGATGCCGATAGAAATGTTGGGCACGAAGTGCCCGTCCATCACGTCGAAGTGAATCAGATCGGCGCCGGCTTCTTCGACGCGGCGGACCTCCTCGCCTAGGCGCGCGAAGTCGGCAGAAAGAATCGAAGGCGCAAGCTTATCGGAAACGTCCATGCGGCAAGCGTAACGGCTCGGGCTTCAGGTTGCGAGTGCGCTCAGCTCCTGGGCTTGTCCTGCGTTTCGAGCATCTTGAGCAGCTCCTGGTAATGCTTCGGCATCGTGACCGTCCCGCGCATCGCGACCGGAATCGGGTAACGCACACCGCCCTTGTACGTGCCCTCGAGGCCCTTCAAGAGATCATCGACGAAACTCCACGGGCAGGCGAAGACCATTTCGGTGTCCTGCGCCATCCCGAACACACGATCGCCGTTGCACGGGATGATCACCTTGGGCTTGTTCGTCGTCATCGTCTGGATAACGATTTCAGCGCAATCGAGGCGTCCGCCGGTCGTGCTCTCGATTCGGCCACCCTGAAGATAGAGGGCGGCGTTGACCAGGCGCATCACCTGCGCGCTGTTGGCATAAACGGCTACGATATGCGGCTCGAAGGTCGCGCGAGCTAGAGGCGATACACACACGTAGTCGTAGGTACCGGGCTCGAAGCGCCAGGTGCCGGCCTCGAGGCGGGTCGCGGCGTCCTCGGTCTCGCAATACATCCCGACCGAGGCGAAGCCGCGCAGATATTCGTCGTTAGGCTTGCGGAAGCCGAACGCGATCGCGGACAGCGGGCAAATAACGTCCTCGCGGCCGACTGCGATTCCCCATCCATAGCGCCGCGCAACGCCGATCGACTGGCATACGATCCAGTTCTCGCCCATGGTCTTGCTCGGAACGCGAAGTCCCTCGGGGACTGGCTCGTTGTGGCCGAGCATCCGAATCGCGAGCGGAAAAGTGTCTGGCCGCACGTGGCGGCCGATCGCCTCATCAAGCGCCTTAAGTTTCGCCGCGACCTGCTCGTTCATCTGCACGCTCCCGTTGCGAATTCGAACCACAACTATCGCATCGCGAGCGAGGCCGCAAAAGTGTCACGGCGAAGCTGGCTTTTGATCCGACGCGATCGCACTCGGCGCAGGAGCTGCCGCGACAGACGCCGCGACCGGCGCGCTCGCAACAACGGCCGCAGGCGTGGCGGGAGGCTGAACGCCTCCAATCGCGGGCGAGCCCGGTGCAGGATCAAGATGAGCCGTCACCATCGAGTGATTGTGATAGAACATCGCGCCGTCGATTCCATCGACGGCGAGCCCAATCAGCCCGGTGAAGAAGATGTCCGACACAAGGTAGCCCCATTCGATGTGGCTGGTGTCGGCTTCGTCGTAAGAGGCGTAGCCAGCCTTCGCGACGTGAATCTGCAAGTCCTCGTCGCGATTCACACGCATCGAGTACGGCGTTACTCCCGAACGCCCGTCGTTGACGCTGACCTGCGCGCCGGCGGGATCGCTCGCGACCATGATTTCCTCGTTGGTGCCCTGGAACAGCGTCGCGCATGACGAAGCCGCGATCGCGGTGCAGACCAATACACTTAGCGCAGAGATTTTCGTCATCTGCTCCCCCCTTTTGGCGAAGTTTGATGGCGACAGATTAGGCGATAAAAGAGCTAATGTGCAAGCTATAGACTGAAATAGGAGGGAATTGCGACGCGATTTGCGCTAGGGCCAGATTGCATCCTCTGCGATTAACGCGTCGCGCTCGGAATTCGACAAGCCCAGCAATTCGCCCAGGATGTAGTCGTTGTTCTCGCCGACTTCGGGGCCGAGGGTGCGGACTTTGCCGGGCGTTGATGACAGCTTGAACGGGATTCCGGTGACGTGAGTCTCGCCGTTTTTCGTCTCGAGCGGCGGCCAGAAGCCTCGTTCCTTGAGTTGCGGATCCTTGACGCAGATATCGGCACCGTTGGATACGACGCCGGCAGGGACCTTCGCCGCTTGTAGCGCCGCCATCACATCTTCGGCGCGGCGTGTGATCGTCCACTTTGCGATATTCGCGTCGAGTTCGTCGCGGTTGCGCATCCTGAGATAGAGCGTGCGAAACTTCTCATCCGCCGCCCACCACGGCGATCCGAGCGCCGCGACGAAGCGATTCCATTCGGCTTCGGTATGCACCGAGATCACGATCCAGCGATCGTGGTCGCTGCCCTCGGGCGCGCATCGATAGACATTGTGCGGCGCGGCCGGGCCTTCTTGCGAATTCCATAGCGGCGGCGGCTGCGTTCTGCCATTGGCCGAGATATCGAGCAGCGCGGGACCGACGAGCGCGCTCACCGCCTCGAACTGCGCGAGATCGACAAACTGTCCCTGTCCCGTACGTCGCTTGTGATAGAGCGCGATCAGCGCCGCAAGCGCGCCCGTGAATCCACCGCTCATATCGGCGTACGAATAGCCGTAACCCGCGGGACGGCCGTCGGCATCGGCCATCAGCGCAGTAAATCCTGACAGCGCCTGCAGCGTCGGGCCGTAGCTGACGTAGCTCGAGCGCGGCCCGGTGTGCCCAAGCCCCGACATGCTGATGCAGATGATGTCGGGCTTCACCTTGCGCAGGCTCTCGTAGTCCATCCCCCAGCTGCGCATCACGCGCGCCGAGAAGTTGTCCATCACGACGTCGCTCATGGCGGCGAGCCGCCGAGCCAGCTCAAGACCCTTGGGATGGCCCATGTTGATCGCCGCGGAAATTTTATCGCGATGAAGATCGCACTGGAGGCCGAGCTTGCGATTGCCCATTGGCGGCGGATTCTTGCGCTCGATCTTGACCACTTCGGCGCCGTGGTCGGCTAGAATCCGCGTCGCCACCGGGCCTGCGACGACCCAGGTGAAATCGAGGATGCGAACGCCCTCAAGCGGCAGCGCCATCAGATGATCCCCTCTTCGGCGAGCGCCGCGAGCTCCGCCGCATCGAGGCCGAGCGTATCGCGAAGTACTTCGCCCGTATGCTCACCCAAAAGCGGCGGACGCCGATACACGCGCCATGGAGTGCCGTTGAAAAGATATGGCGCGCCCGGATAGCGGAACTTGCGGCCAAGCTCGGGATGCTCAACTTCGGCGAAAAAGCCCCGCGCCGCTAACTGCTCGTCATCGAACATCGACTCGGGCGGCCGCACCGTCGCGTACGGCTGACGCAGGAGCTGCGCGCGTTCGAGCAGCTCGTCGCGGTCGTAATCCTTGACCCAATCGTCGAGCACGTCGAACAGATGCTCCGCCATCAGGAAGCGATGCATCACCTGGTCGTAGTCGGGCGCGTCGAGGTCCTGCGCCTTGCCGTCGCTCTTCACCCATTCGATGAGCGAGGTCCAGTCGCCGAGACAGCAGTGCATGATGTAGCCGTCGCGGCATTTGCCGACGCGGAAGAAGCGGCTCCAATGAAGCGTGCCGCGGCGCGGCTCGGATTCGCCGCGCTCGAAGTACGAGCTTGCGACGTGCTCGACGGCAGCCGCGGTCGATTCCTGCATGCTGAGATCGATCCACTGACCTTCGCCGCTCGTGTCGCGTGCGAGGATCGCGATCATCGTCGCGATCGCGCCGAAGTACGCCGACGAATGATAAGCCTGGAGACCCAGCGGCCGCACGGGAGCGCGGTCCGGGTAGCCGTTGACGTAGAGCATCCCGCCGAGGGCGGTGAGCACGGAGTCATCGGCGACAAAATCGCGATACGGGCCGGTCTGTCCGAAGGGCGTGATCGAGCAAAGCACGAGCGCCGGGTTCTCGCGATGTAGCAGCTCCCAGCCGAGGCCCATCCTCGCGAGCGAGCCAGGCGCATAGCTCTCGATGATCACGTCGGCCGACTTCGCCAGGCGCAGCAGGATCTCCGCGCCGCGAGGATCGGCAACATCGAGTGTCAGCGAGCGCTTGTTGAGATTGTAATACCAGTGAAAGAGGCTGCGATCATGATGCGGCAGGTCGTCGAGGAACGGGCCGATCCGCCGCGAGCTGCTTCCGGACGGCGGCTCGACTTTGATCACGTCGGCGCCCATGTCGGCGAGAAGTCGCGCGCACAACTGCGCCCGATGGTCACTCAGGTCAAGGACCCTGAGCCCCGCGAGTGCGCCCGGCTCGCTCACTTCTCGAACTTGCGCGGCGCCTCAGCCAGATGCTCGATCGCAAACGCGGTCAGGTCTGTCGTGGGCGGCACGTCGAGCAGGACTTCGTTCTTGGGTCCCGTGCGCTTGCCGCCGCGCGCGCGAATCGTTTCAAAGGTATCGGGATTGACCCAGCGCACGCCAAGCACACACGGCTTGGCCTGCCCGTCCTCATCGACGGGCACAATCGCGGGGCCTTCCTTATCGAACAAAGTAACTTTTCGAAGTCCCATAATTAGTGATGCGGATGATATTGGCCTCGCGCGCGGTTTTCAAATGATCTTTTGGTACCAATCTGCTGCCGCGCTGCGGGTGACATTTTCTCTTATCGTAAACGCTTGTCGCGAAAGCGGCACCTACAATTCCGTCATCCCGAGCAACGTCGAAGAATAACAGAACTCAAAACGAATTCGGGGGCCGGCTTTCGCCGGCCCCCGCCGTCACCACATCCGCCGCCCCATCACCACACTCTTATGCGAGTTTTACTGCCTCGCCGATCTTCAAAGTGGGCCCCGGTGAACGCGCCCGCCACCTTTCCGGTGATTACTACGCCTATCCGCCCTCGATCCTTCTCCGCCTCGCCGCCGCCCCCATCCGCATCCGGAAATTTTCACCGCACATCCCGTTCACCGGGACCCTCGTAAAGTCAATTCAGTGGCACACGTGAGCAAAGTAGCTCTAACCCTCGAATCTCGGCAGGATCCCAGTACCATTCCGAATCCAATTTCGCGTCCATCTTCCCGTTTTTGAAGGTAAACTTTCGTCCGCAGGCGTCGCACCAAATCTCGAGTCTGGTCGCCAACAAGCCTTTCCCTTGAGGTCCACCATGCAAGACGGCTTCTCTTTTACCGAAGGAGTGACCGCGGTTAACGAGAATTTGAAAGTCCTGACTTCCAACTAAAAGTCTGTTTTCCTTTTCAGCAGGGAACATCGAAAATCTCCTCAACTGCACCCGCTGGTTGAGCCGCAATTCATGCATTTGTAGCAGGAGCCGTTTCTTACCATTATGCTGCCGCA
>DATJMX010000006.1 GCA_035508495.1 Candidatus Binataceae bacterium | reverse complement strand
AGCCATACCAGTGTGATCAGCAGCACGAATCCGCCGTACCATTCCATCGCTTGCGGCGCGCCGGCCTGCGACAGTCTGGCGATCGAATCGAAATCCAAAGTGAGATTAAGCGCCGCAATCGTCACGACGAAAGCGCTGAATCCGATTCCGAAAAATCCGTATCCATAAATTATCGTGTTTCCAAAGGCGCCGCCGAAAAGACTGGATACAAAAGCAATTAGATAGAACCCGACGATTCCGAAAGTCGCAGCCGCAACTCCCATCCGAAACCGCTCGGTCACCTTGATGATCCCGGTGCGGTAGGCGATCAGCATCCCGGCCAGCACCGCGAAGGTCAAAAACACGGCTTGCCCGGCAATGCCCGGCATCTTTGAATTGACCGCCGCCGAAATGCCGCCCAGGACCACACCCTCGAACACCGCGTACATCGGCGCAGTGATCGGCGCCCACAGCGGCTTGAAAGTCGTGAAAATCGCGACGCCGAATCCGATCAATGCTCCGGCCATGACGAGCGGCCCAACGCTCTGCGGCGCGGTGTTATAGAAACGCCACGTGAACATTGCGGCCACGGACGCCAATATCAGCAGGATCGCGGTCTTCTCCGCGGTTCCCTCGATCGTCATCGCGCGCTCGCCGACCACGCCTGCGGTACGGAACGCTTTCAGCGCCGGATTGGAAGTGTTGAATCGATTCGCTGCCATCGTGTGAACCCCTGTCAGTCTGACAACTCAGACTATATGCAAGCGCCCAATACCGCAAAAGCGCGAGTGTCAGCGCTTTGCGCTGCGCTTTCGACGCGGGGCGCTTTGCGCCCGTGCCGCCTGCCGCTCAGAGCGCGCCTGCGCCGCTTCGAGGCCCGCGATGAAGTTATCGACGAACCACGCGTAGCTTTCATCGATATTGACGGGGATGCCAAAGCCGCGGGCAGCCTCGAGGCTCGCGAACCCGTGGCCAACACTGCGCATCGCGCGCAACGCGTGAATTGCCTCGGCGCGCTTCAACTGGTAGCCGCTCATCACCGCCGAACACACTTCGATGATTTGATTCGCCACGGCCGCGACCTCGGGATCGTCGTCGGCAGCGCTCAACGTCTCAGCGTAAATCCCGGGATGCTTCTTGACGAAGGCGCGATACGCTCGGGCGAGCGCGCGAACGCCATCGCCGCGCGACTTCCCGACCGAGGCGCGGCTGAGGGCGTCGTAAAGCTCGCGCAGCGCGAGCAATCTCAACTCGCGGCGCAGGGCCGGCAGCCCGCGCACATGGTTGAAGAGCGAGGGCGGCTTGATCTCCAGCTCCGCGGCGAGCCGCGCCAGCGTCAACGCCTCGATTCCTTCGCTGTCGGCGATCGCCGCGGCCGCGGCAACAACCGCCTCGCGCGTCAGGCCCGCCCTAGTTCGCATTCCGGCTCCTGATAAACGCCACTATCTCATCGGCGACCGCCTGCGGCATCTCCGCATGCGGATAGTGACCCGCGCCAGCGACCATGAACGCCTGGCCGTGCAAACGCGCGGTGACAAGATCAGCCTCGGCCTTCGGATCGCTGAAGTCGGGGTCAGCCGCGCCCATGATAACGAGCGCGGGTGCATGGACGTCTTTGATGCGCGCCTCGCATGGCGCTTTGGGAGCATCGACCATCGCCTGCAATGCCTCGAACCTGCCGGGCTCCTTGAGATTCGTCTTGAGGGCGGTAACGTACGCGTCGAGGTCGGCAGGCGGCTCGGTCTTGTAGAGCGACTTGTAATACATCACCCAGAACGCGGGGCCCCACGGCCGATGCATCCCGAGCGCGAGCGCGAGGCGCGGGCCGATTCCGACCGGAGTATCGCGCACGAACGGATCGATCAGCACGATCCCCGCAATCTGCTGTGGCGCCGACGCGGCGGCCCAAATTGCCGATGCGCCCGCGAAAGAATTGCCCACGACCCATGCGCGCTCGACACCGAGATGCTTCACCATCGCGACGATATCATCGCCAGTGGCGGCGGGAGTGTAGTCCGGCCAGCCCGCACTCGATTCGCCCGTGCCGCGCAAATCCATCGTGACGACGCGAAACCGCGCCTTCACCAGGAGCGGCGCGAGAAACCGATACTGCCCGCGCACGTCGCCGAGTCCCGGCACGCAGATGATCGTGGGTCCGCTGCCACCCGAATCGTCGTAGGCGATTTTCCCATCGCCTACCGCGAGGAACTGTGTGGTGGACGCGGCCGCAAGCGGGGCGGCGGCGGACAGGGCACCGATCGCGAGCGCGGCGGCAAGGGTTTTCGAATGGCTAATCGACATAGCCATTTTACTAATACTATTAGTCTAGGGAGTCAAGCGTAGCCTCTCACTCCTGCTCCAATCCGTCATGGTGAGCGGAGTGAGCAACGCTTCGTTCGCGGCTGGAACCGGGCGAAGGCCGCAACCCGGGAGAGGCCGCGATGCGAGCCGTGCAACGAATTGCATCACGGACGAGGGCAAAGTCGATGAAACCGTGCTAGACGGGCGACTCGACCTTCAGCAGCGGGTCACGCGCGGGCGGGAGGTTGTCGTAGAGGTCGGCGATCAGATCGGACCTGAGCTTTCGGTAACCCGCATCATTCCACAGATTGCGCCATTGCCGCGGATCTTCGACCAGGTTGTAGAGCTCGCCCTCGCTGCCGTCGTAGCGAATATCCGGCAGCGGATCACTGACGCGCAGCGCGGCGTACACGCGCGCGAGATCGAAGCCGTTGTCGCGCGTGGTCGGCTCGTACACCGTGCAGACGTAGCCGTCGCGATAGATCGTGCGCAGATGGATCCCGATTTGCGCAAACTGGCTGTCCCATTCGGTGATGACTCGTTGTCGATCCGAGCCCGGCGCGGTCGGCAGCGCCTTGCCCTCGATCCATTCCGGAAGCGGCACACCCGCGATTTGGCAGAAGGTCGGCGCGAGGTCGAGCTGCCCGACCGGCTCCGCGATCTCCGCTGGCACGATCCTCGCGTTCGGCGCAGGCCGCCAGATAAGGGGAATATGCATCAGCGCATCGACGTGGTACGGCCCCTTGAACAACAGCCCGAAGTCGCCTTGCAGCTCGCCGTGATCGGTCGTGAAGAAAATGTCGGTATCGGCGTCCCATCCGCGGCTTGCGATATACGCGAGCACGCGCCCGCAGGCTTCGTCGATAAGCTCGTTCTCGATATGCGTGAGCGCGTTGATTTCGCGCACCTGGTCATGGGTCAGCTTCGCCGGCTCGAACGCGCGCGCGCCGCCTTCATCGTTGTGAAACGTGCCGCGATACCATTCGAGCCAATGCCGCGGCTTCTGCGCGAGTATCGCCTCGATCTTGTCGGGCGATCCCGGATGCCCCGGCGGCAGGTCGAGGTCGCGCCACTTGATTCGCCGCGCCTCGCTCGCCGGCGGATCCCATGGATGATGCGGATCGGGAAAGCTCATCCACGCGAACCAGTTGTCCTGCTCGCTCAGCGTGCCGAGCCATTTGATCGTGCGATCCGCCACCCAGTCGGTGTGATAGTGCTCGCGCGGAATCGGATTGTATGCCGTCTCCGGCGCGCCCGTGTCGCCGCGCGACTCCGCACTCAGCATCGCGACGAAGCCGCTCACCTCGTGCGGAAAATTTTCCTGCAACCAGCGCGTGTAGTGATACGAGCCCATCGGCCCGTGCATCGCGAGCTCCATCCAGTCGAACCCGCGATGTGGCCCGTGCGTGCCGTCGCGCCCCATGTGCGTCTCGGGCCAGCGTCCGTGCAGATCGATCATCGGTTCGAAGTGCGCCTTGCCGATAAGCGCCGTGCGGTAACCCGCGCGATCGTGCAGGTACTGCGCGACGCTCGGCGCGTCGAGCGGCAGCGGCACGCCATTGGAGTAAACGCCATGCGTGCGCACGTATTGCCCCGTGATCATCGTCGATCGCGCCGGCATGCAGACGACATTCTGATTGTGCGCGCGGCGGAAATTGATCCCGTGGCGCGCGAGGTTGTCCGCCACCGGCGTCTGCGCGATCCGGCCGCCGTTGCATCCGAGCGCATCGTAGCGCTGCTGATCGGTGGTAATGAAAAGGATCTTGCGTCCCATCTCAGTTCGCTCCGGGCTGGTAAACCATCGGTGAGCACGCGATCAACACCGTGCGATCGAGCCCGGCCTCGCGATGGCCGTGGATTTTCTGGTACTCGGCGCTGGTCGCCATCTCGACGAAGGTCTGCACGCTCGGATACTCGACCAGCGCGACGGCGTCCCACTGATCGGCTTCGCTGCCGATGAGCACCGCGGCCGGCCGCCCCGACCATACGATTCGCGCGCCACGCGCCGCGAGCATCTTGGTGACGGCCGCGCCGTAGCGATTGTAGGCATCGGCGCCCGTTCCTTCCTCGCCCTGCGCTTTCTCCTTGAACTTGAGCAGGTTGATCATGACGACCGGACCCTGGTGGGTCGCGAGCAGTTTCTGGATCGCATCGAGATTGGGAACGATAGTGCTCATGATGAATTCTCCGAAGCGCGGCGGATGACCGACACTTATTACAGTCCAAGTGCAAATACAAGGCCGTATCCGCGGCGCGGCGGCGCGATCGCGCGCCCTTTACGCCTCGGCGACTATCCCTGCTAGAGTGCGGCGTTGGGCCCTTGCCCAACTCGAAGACAATCCAGCGGCGCCGCGCGATGGCGGGCCGCTTTCAGCGGAGGACAATCCATGCGCGCAGCGATCATGCGAAACAGGAAACTCGTCGTTGATACGATGCCGGAACCCAAGGCCGGACCGGGCGAAGTAATCGTCAAGACCCTGGCCTGCGGCATCTGCGGCTCGGATCTGCACGCGCTTAAATTTGCCGACAAGCTGGTCGAGGGCGCCAGGCGCTCCGGCGGCGCTTTCGTGATGGATCTCAATCGCGACATCGTGATGGGACATGAGTTCTGCGCCGAGGTCGTCGATTACGGACCCGGCGCGCAGAAGCGCTTCAAGCCCGGCACGCGCGTGTGCGCCATGCCGATCCTGATCAAGCCGACCGGGGTCGAGACGGTCGGCTACTCGAATGAAAATCCGGGCGGCTATGCCGAGTACATGCGCCTCACCGAAGCTCTGCTGCTCGAAGTGCCCAACGGCCTTTCGACCGAGCGCGCCGCACTCACCGAGCCGATGGCTGTCGGTTATCACGCGGTGCAGAAGGCGCGCCTCGAAAAGGACGATGCGCCGCTCGTCATCGGGTGCGGTCCGGTCGGTCTTTCAGTTATCGCGTCGCTCAAGCTGAAGGGAATCCATCCGATCGTCGCCGCGGATTTCTCGCCGCGCCGGCGTGAGCTCGCGCTCAAGATGGGCGCGGACGTCGTGATCGATCCGAAGGAGAAGTCGCCCTACGAAAGCTGGAAGTCGATGGCCGCGTACAGCGATCCGTCGAAGGCGCCGCCGCAGATGCCGTGGATGCCGGGGCCCGCGCTTCGTCCCGCGGTGGTGTTCGAATGCGTGGGAGTGCCGGGCGTGATCGATACGATCATGGCTTCGACCCAGCCGGGCGCGCGCCTCGTCGTGGTCGGCGTCTGCATGGAAGAGGATCACATCCAGCCGATGAACGGCATTAACAAGGAGTTAAATATCCAGTTCGTGCTCGGCTACTCGGCGGAGGAATTCACCGCGACGCTCGGCAACCTCGCCGAGGGCCGCGTCAACGGCGATCCACTGATCACCGGCAAAGTCGGCGTCGAAGGAGTGCCGCAGGCGTTCGTCGATCTGGGCTCGCCCGAAAAGCACGCCAAGATTCTCGTCGAACCCTGGCACAGCTAGAATCCGACCTCACACGATTTGTTTGACACGAACGGAGAGCGCTGCAACGCGCCCTCCGTTTTCTTTTCGGTCGCGAGGATCGCACGCCAACACTCACTACCTCGGAAGTAATCGACAAGAGCACCGGAGTGACTATTTGATCGAGCATCCTGAATTGGAGGGATGACGATGGAACGACAAGATATCTCGACCTCGATGCCGCGGCTGCCGTATCTGGCGGCGAAGGACGGCACGGCACTCTATTACAAGGATTGGGGCACGGGTACGCCAGTGCTGTTCGTGGCGAGCTGGGCGATGAACTCGGACCTCTGGCAGTACCAGATGGTGCCGCTCGTCGAGCAAGGACTGCGATGCATCGCGTACGATCGCCGTGGCCACGGGCGATCGAGTCAGCCGGGTCATGGTTACGATTACGATACGCTCGCCGACGATCTCGCGGCCGTTATCGAACAGCTGGACCTTCGCGATTTAACGCTGGTCGGCCATTCGATGGGGCCCGGCGAGATGGTACGCTACCTCACGCGCCACGGCTCGAGCCGCGTGCGCAAGCTCGTCTTCATCGCGCCGACGACGCCGTTCATCTTGCAGACCGCCGACAATCTCGAGGGCGTCCCGGGCTCGATGTTCGAGCAGACCCGCGAGATCTGGCGCAGGGACTTTCCCAAATGGCTCGCCGACAACGCGCGGCCGTTCGTGATGCCCGATACTTCAGATCAGTTGCTGCAGTGGGGAATCGACCAGATGTTCCAGGCGTCGATGCTCGCGATCATCGAATGCAACAAGGCGGTGGTGGAAACTGATTTTCGCGCCGAGCTGCCCAGGATCAAATTGCCGACGCTGATCATTCACGGCACAGCCGACATGTCCGCGCCGCTCGAGATCACCGCGCGTCGCACCGCGAAGCTGATGCCCAATAACGAGCTCAAGATTTACGAAGGTGCGCCGCACGGCGTGATGCTCACGCACGTCGAACGCATCAACAACGATCTGCTCGATTTTATTCGGCGCGAAGGCTGAGCGATTCTCTGGCGCGCGCCGTATTTCCGATCGATGCGGCGCGCGCTTCGAACTCAGAACAATCGCTTGCTGGCGAGGTCGGCGCCGTCACGCATCGCACGCATCTTGGCCCACACAACTTCTTCCGCGACTTCGCCAAGGCCGGCCGTCGTTTCGAATCCGCAATCAGTGCCGGCCAGCACGCGGCGTGCGTCGCCGGTCGCCTCGGCGGCGCGCTCGAGCCGGTCCGCGATCACCTCGGGATGCTCAACGTAGTTGGTCTTGGTGTCGATCACACCCGTGACGAGCAGCAAGTTGTGCGGCATTTTGAGCCGCTTGAAGTATCGATACTCATGCTGATGCCGCGGGTTCGCCGCTTCGAGCACCAGCGCCCCGACCTTGGCCTCGTAGAGCAGCGGCAGGATCGCTTCGAGCGGCACGTCGAGGTCATGCGGCGCCTCGTAGTTCCCCCAGCATACGTGCATCCGCACCCGATCCGGGGTGATGTTCGCGATTGCGCGATTGGTCGTTGCGATATTCAACTCGACGTACTTCAGGAACTCGTCGAGCGTGCGATCGGCGTACGATGTGTGGCGTTCCATCGCGAGATCGGGGCAATCGAGCTGGAGCACGAAGCCCTGCGCCGCGATGTATTCGTATTCCGTGCGCAGCGCCGCGCCGAGCGCGTTAACATACGCTTCATAATCTTTGTAATGATCGTTGAGCATCGCCGACGCGATGATCCCCGCCGACGGCGCGGTCATGAACATCTCGGCGAACTTGAGCGGCTGCTCCGACGCAATGCGCCTGGTCTCTGAGCATTCAAATTCAAGCGCAGATCGATCGCGATAGGCCACATCCGCTATCGCCTTGGGCGAATGCAGCAGGTCAACCATCTCGCGGCTGAAGTCCGCCGAGCGCATCTTCATGAAGGTCGGATACTCGACGAGATCGCGCATGATCGGACGCTCGCTGCGCCCGCCGAAACCGCTCATGCGATGTTGCACGTAGGTGAAAAAGCTCTCGCGCGCCTGCTCGCCGTTGTTGCCGATGTCGATCCCGGCGTCGAGTTGATTTTTGATCACGCGGCGGGTTGCGTTTTCGATCGCTGCCGCAAAGGCCTGCTCGTCAACGGTTTCGCCGCGGCTTTTCTTCACGAACATCGCGGTCAGGTCGGCGGGGCGCGGCAGGCTGCCCGCATGCGTGGTCAGAATGCGTCCTTCGCTGCGTAACATATCAACTCCTCCAATCGATCCCCCGTCGCGCGAGAGTTAGCAGAGAAGCGAGAATGCGGCCACCGCGCCACTTGGAGAATTCGTCGCTTAAGTGGCAGACTGACGACGATTCGAATCGACGGAGAATTTTGCGATGGCATCAATGCTGAGCGGCAAGAGTGCAATCATTACCGGCGCCGCATCGGGTATCGGTCGCGCAACCGCGCTGATCTTCGCGCGTGAAGGCGCGCGCCTGATCATTGCCGACGTGAGCGCCGAGGCCGGCGACGAGACCGCCAGGATGGTGCGCGACCGCGGCGGCGAAGCACGCTTCGTGCGCTGCGATGTATCGAAGGCCGCCGACGCCGACGCGATGGTCGCTGCGGCGGTGAAAGCCTACGGCCGCCTCGATTGCGCGTTCAACAACGCCGGCATCGGCGGCGCGCAATGCAAAACCGCGGACTACGACGAAGCTGAATTCGATCGCATCATCGCCATTGATCTGAAGGGCGTATGGCTCTGCATGCGCGCCGAGATTCGCCAGTTCCTCGCGCAGAAGTCTCCTGGCGCGATCGTCAACACCGCCTCGGCGGCGGGGCTCGTCGCGTCGCATTCGATGCCCGCATATACCGCCGCGAAGCACGGCGTCGTCGGCCTCACCAAGTGCGCGGCCCTTGAATACGCGCGCTCGCAGATTCGCATCAACGATGTGTGCCCGGGAGTAGTCGATACTCCGCTGGTCGAGGAGATGGTCGCGGGCCGGCCGAAGCTCGCGGCGCGCCTCGATTCGGTCGAGCCGGTCGGACGCAAAGCGCGGCCCGAGGAGATCGGTGAGGCGGTCGCATGGCTCTGCTGCGACGCGGCGTCGTTCGTAACCGGCACTTCGATGTCCGTCGACGGCGGACTCACGGCGCAATAGGTGACGCTCGATCCTTACATAGAAGCGTGGCAGTTGCGCGATCTCGTCGTGCGCGGCGAAGTGCGCCCGCGCGAGGTCGCCGAATTTTTTCTCGCCCGCATAGAGAAGCTCAATCCAGCGCTCGGCGCGTATATGACGATCACCGCCGAGCATGCGATGGCCGACGCGGCGCGCCTCGAAAGTATACGCTCGAGGACCGCCGAGCTGCCGCTTTACGGCGTCGCGTATTCGCTGAAGGATCTCACGCCGACGCTCGGAATCCCGACCACGCTTGGATCGCATAACTTTGCCGACAACCTCGCGCCCCAGGAAGCGAGGATTGCAGCGCGGCTGCGCGACGCGGGCGGAATCTGGCTCGGCAAGACCACGACGCCCGAATTCGGCGCACGCCCGACGACCGAAGGCGGGCTGTGTCCCACCGCTCACAATCCGTGGAATCTCGATTTCAATGCGGGCGGATCGAGCGGCGGCGCCGCGGCTGCGGTGGCGGCAGGCCTCGGACCGATCGCCGAAGGCAGCGACGGCGGCGGCTCGATTCGCGGGCCGGCCTCGAACTGCGGCGTCGTCGGGCTGAAGCCGTGCCGCGGCAGGATCACCTACGCACCCCATCGCGGCGAAGCGTGGGGCGGCTTCGCGACGCGCGGCCCGCTCGCGCGCAGTGTTCGCGACGTCGCGCTGATGCTCGATGTAATCGCGGGACACGTGGTCGGCGATCCCTACTGGGCGCCGCCTCCGACGCGGCCGTTTGCCCAGGCAGTTCAGGTTATTCCGCGCAATCTCAAGCTCGCTTCGATCGCGACGTCGAAACTGGGCGAGGTCGATGACGACGTCGCGCGTGCCTTCGAGGAATCGTGCCGCGCGATACGCGAGCTCGGCCATCAGGTCGAACCGATCGATCTTTTTCCCGGCGCGCTGCTCGTCGATTGCGCGCGAATTCTGATCTGCGTGGGAATCGCGGCGATTCCGCTGGCGAATCCCGAGCGTGTCGATCCCGTCGTGCGCCAGATGCACGAGTATGGAAGCAAGGTGAGCGCCGCCGAATACGTCAATCTCGTCGCAACGATGCACAACATCGCGCGCGGCATCGTCGAGCGGCTCGACCCGTATGACGCCCTCTTAACACCGACGATGACGCGGCCTGCGATGCGCAACGGCGCCTTCCCCTCACAGCCCGATCGCTATCTCGATGAACTGTGGACCTGGATCGCGTTCGAGTTTCCTTCCAACGCGACTGGACAACCTGCGATCACCGTACCCGCAGGATTCAGCCGCGCCGGATTGCCGATCGGTTTTCAAATCGTCGGCCGACCGCACGGCGAGTTCGAGTTGCTCGCTCTCGCCGCCGCCTACGAGCGCGCCCGCCCCTGGTCGCATCTGCATCCGCCGCTGTTTCCCTGACAGCGAGCAGAAGATCGTCAGTCGTCGAGCGCCTGGTACGCCAACGTCCAGAAATCCTGGTACACCGGCGAGAACGCAGGATACTCTCCGCGTTGCGTCATCAGGATCGCAATCGTGTCCTCGCGAGGATCGTTTGCCCACGAAGTGCCGAAGCCTCCATCCCAGCCGTAGCGTCCCGGCACGGCCCAGAGTTCGTCGCGTGCAGTCACGATCATCATGGCGAACCCCCATCCGCGCGTTTCGAATTGTCCGGGCGTGAGACCCGACACCGCTTTCTGCTGCGGCGTCAGTTGATCTGCCGTCATTAGCTCAACTGAAGGCCGCGACAGAATGCGGCCGCTGTCGCAGCCGCCTTTGTTCAGCATCATACGCGCGAAGGCATAGTAGTCGTCGACAGTCGAGACGAGCCCCGCGGCACCGTCATGGAATGCCGGTGGACGGTTCCACTTGCTGTCATCGATGCCGTCAACGAGTTCGAGCGCGCCACTCCTGGGACTAATCCAATATGATGCTGCGAGCCGATCCAGCTTCGCAGGCGGCACGCTGAAGCTGGTGTCCTTCATCCCGAGCGGATCGAAGATGCGCTCACGCATAAATGTTTCGAGCTGCTGTCCCGAGGCGCGCGCAATCAGAACACCAAGCACCGACGAGCCGACGTTGTACATCCAACGTTCGCCTGGCTGATGCATCAAGGGCAACGTCCCCAGACGCCGCAGCCATTCGTCGGGATCGATCGGCGTCGCTTGGTCCGGTGGACCAAATCCTGTGATTTGCAGTTCCTTTATCGCCTTTAGAATCGGGTACTGATTGGACGGAGCGAAAATCGCGCCAAGTCCCATCCGGAACGTGAGCAGATCGCGCAGCGTGATCGGGCGACTCGCCGCGACCGTGTCATCGAGCGGCCCGTCTATACGGCGCAAGACGCGGCGGTTCGCGAGCTCGGGCAGGAACTTGTCGACCGGTTCATCCAGACGCAGCCTGCACTCTTCAACGAGGATCATCGCGGCAACCGCCGTGATCGGCTTGGTCATCGACGTGATGCGAAAGATCGTGTCGCGGCCCATCGGATCGGAGCCGCCCAGCGTTTTCATTCCGACCGCGTCGATGTGCACCTCGCCGTGGCGGCACAGCAGCGTGACCAGGCCAGGAACGTTGCCGTTGTCGACGTGGCCGCGCATCACCTCGCGCACCCGCGCGAGGCGGGACTTGGAAAATCCGTTACTCATGGTCTACTGAATGCTCCTTTTGTCCAGCCTCTCGCAGTTGATCGTTTCAAGCATATTTAACTATTGGGTTAAAGACGTGGGATGCCCCGTGGAGTCAAGCTCGCGCGATTTTCTGCTATGAATCGGTTTTGAGGAGACCCATTTCATGCCGACCTTCAAGCGTAATGACGTTTCGCTCTACTACGAAGAATTCGGATCCGGCTTTCCGATCCTGCTGTTCGCGCCGGGCGGGATGCGCTCGAGTATCGACTTCTGGCACAAGAGTCCGTTCGATCCGACGGTCGAGTTCGCGTCCGACTTCCGCGTGATCGCGATGGATCAGCGCAACGCCGGCAAGTCGATCGCGCCAATCAGCGCGAACGACGGATGGCACACCTACACCGAAGATCACCTCGCACTGCTCGATCACCTCGGCATCGACCAGTGCCACGTGATGGGCGGATGTATCGGCGGCTCGTACGATCTGTCGATCATGAAAGCGGCGCCCGCGCGAATCGCGTCGGCGGTGCTGCAGCAGCCAATCGGGCTCAGCCCCAACAATCGCGAGCTGTTCTTCCAGATGTTCGACGGATGGGGCAAGGCGTTGAAAGACGCACGGCCCGAGATCGACGCAGCGGCGTTCAAGCCGTTTCGCGATCGCATGTACGGCGGCGATTTTGTTTTCTGTGTGACGCGCGATTTCGTGAAAAGCTGCAAGATCCCGATGCTGGTGCTGTGCGGCAACGACGACTATCACCCGCTGGAGACCTCGACCGACATCGCCAAGCTCGCGCCCAACGCGGAGATCATCATGAACTGGAAGGCGCCCAATGACGTGCGCGACACTGTTGCGCGCGTGCGCGAGTTCCTGCGCGCTAATACTCCGGCGAAGAGTTAGCTCGCGGCAAACAGCTCGCGCAGACCCGAGTAACGCTGGGCGGGAGCGGCGATCGCCTCGTCCAGCACCGTCTCGCTCCCGGCGATCACGACCGATCGGCGCGCGCGGCTGACCGCGGTGTAAACGACCTCGCGCGTGAACAGCGAAATTCGCGACTCCGGCAGGATTAGCGCGACGGCATCGAACTCGGAGCCCTGCGCCTTGTGCACCGTCATCGCGTACGCGAGTTCGAGCGCGTCTCTGATCATATCAACGCGAAAAGCGGCGAAGTTGTCGCGCCGGGGAAACACCGCCATCAGTGGCGCCGCGCCGCCCTCCGCGCGGCGCACGCGCAACGCGATCCCGTTGTCGCCGTTGAAGAGCATTCGTTCGTAGTCGTTGCGAATCGCGATTACCGGCTCGCCGGGAAGGAGTCGGTCGTCGGCCCGAAAGCCACCGCCGGCCGCCCGCCGATGCATCGCGCGGTTGATCCAGTCGGCGCCAGTCTCGCGCGCCCGCGTCACGGTGAGAATCCGCGACGCCGCGACGAAATTGAACAGCCGCCGCAGGCGCTCAACGTCTTCAGACCCAAACCCATCAGCACCTTCGACATAAGTCGATCGTTTGAGCTCGGCGATCGTCGCGTCACCCGCGATTCGCTCGGCGTACCATCGATCGAAAAAGCCCTTCATCGCGGGCCGTGTCGAATCGAGCATCTCGACGCCGCTCATCGCGAGATCGTCCGCCGAAGATCGACGCGGCACATCGTCTCCCGCCGCAAGGCCTTCGTTGATGCGCCTGGCGACCGTGAGAATCGAGTTGCCTGCGGCGTCGGACGATCGCATGCGAAAATTCTGCACGAGACGCCGCGATTGTTCGCTCGCGGCGAACTCACGGAACACGGCGCCGGCCGCGACCGATGGCAGTTGGTCGGCATCGCCGAGCACGATGAGCCGCGCCCCTTCGTCAATCGCACCGACCAGGCGTTCCATCAGCGCGAGATCGAGCATCGACCCTTCATCGACGATCACCAGCCGCGCCGCGAGCGGATTGTTGCGATGATGGCGATAGCGCTGCGAGCTGGGCGAGTAGCCAAGCAGTCGATGCAACGTCGTGGGCTCGATTGCGGCATCGCGCAAAGCGCGATCGATCGCGTTCGGCCTGGCGGGCGAATTGAGAGCGCGGACGATACATTCGCCGATTCGATTCGCGGCTTTGCCGGTCGGCGCCGCGAGTGAAATCGCATGTGGATCGAGCCCCAGCCGAACCATCAGCCGCAGGATCGCGATTACGATCGAGGTCTTGCCGGTTCCCGGTCCGCCCGAAATCACCGTGAAGCGCTGGCGCGCCGCCGCTGCGATTGCGGCGCGCTGTTCGCCTGACAGCAGGACCATGCCGCTCTGAATCGCAACCGGGATCGCGCAAACCTCGTCCGCCTTAGACGCGCATTCGTCGCTCGAGAAGAACGGCGTCGGCTCGCTGCTAATCATCGCGCGGATTCCCTGCGCCAGCTCGCGCTCGGCCGCGCGCAGCTTGCGCATATAGATGAACGGCTTCAAGTACACGAGCGGTTTGTATTCGTTCTCGTCGCGCGCGATCGTTTGCGTCGCGAGATTCCCGTCGAGCAATTTTTCGATCGCCGCCGCAAAGCGCTCTGGCGCTTCGCTTCCGAGCTTAGTGTCGGCGAGCGCGCGCAGCATCGGCTTCAGCGCCGCGGCGCCCGCGCTCCCTGTCACGGGAAAGCAAGTGCTGCCGTCCGCGAGAGCGCCGAGCACGACGAGTACGAGCGCCATCAACGCATCGCGCTGCTCCGGCGTGAAACTCGTTTCAAACGACGCGATCTCAGCGGCGATTTGAACCGCATCGCGAGAAAGATTCAGCGACTCGGCGAGTGTGGCGAACGCCTCGAGCGTCGTTGCATCGCCGCCACTTCGATGCTCGAAGCGCTGCCACGCCGACTCGATAACCTGGACTCGCGGCGCGCTCATGCTGTCGCTCCCAACTTCGCGCCCAGTTCGCTCACATAGCCGCAGACTTCGCTCCAACTCGGCCGGTGAAAATAGATGCCCTGCCTGCCGCCCGCGCGTGCGATGCCGCGAAGGAAGACGTAAAGCAGGCCGCCGAAACGGCTCTCGTAATCGCGCTCGTCGCGGATACCGAGCAGGCGCACGACGCCGATCGAATAGATGAGCTTCTGATTTTCGTAGCGCCCGCGCACGACGCGCTCGACCGCATCAGGCGCATACGAATCCAGCAGATCGCTTTTCCAGTCGGCAAAATAGATTCGGCCCGCCTGACGAAAAACGAAATCGACGTAGCCCGTGACGAAGCCGCGCTCGGTTCGCCACTGGCCGTCGCTTGGCGCGGCAAACCGCGGATGCGCCCGCTCGGGGATCGGGAACGTGAATTCCATCTCGCGCGATTCGTCACACGCGCGCAGTCCATTAGCGACGGTCTGTCCGCCAAACTCGATCGGCGCGCAGAGCGTGTTGAACACGATCTCCTGGGCGCGCGATGCCCATCGCGGATCGAGGACCTGGCGGAGCCTCATAGTGCGCTCGATCAAGTCGCGAACCTCCGCCCGCGCTTTCCATTCATCGAACCCGCTCGAATGCTCGAAGCTCTCAAAGTCGAGCTGCTCGATCACTTCGTGCAGAAAAACGCCGACGTTCGCGCCGCCTACGAGATCGTCAGCGACGATTCCCGGCTCCGCTTCGCTATCGCGTTTGAAATCCTCGACGTCGACGTCGCGGACGCCGCGCGCGAGCGAGGTGTAGGATTCGATCCTGAGCCCCGCGCGCCTTCCCCGCAGCGCGCTCAGATCCGAAGCTGATTTGTCAAAGCTCGCCTCGAGCAGAGCCGGTGGCGGCCGCCAGCTTGTAAACATATTGTCGTCTGGCACCGCGGCCGCGTCGTCATGATCGACCCTGCCACCGATATCGACGCCCGCAATCAGCGCCTGCTCGCGATCGTTAGCAATCGGAAGCTCTCCCATCTGCGCCAGACGCCTATTCAGATGCTGATAGTAGCCGTTCGCCTTGCGCTGCAGCGATCCTTCGGGGAAAAACGGCAGGTACATTCGCAGCCGCGCCCGCGTAATCGCCACATATGACAGCCGCCGATCTTCGTCAGCCGCCTCGCGATCGATCGGCTCTTTCGCGGCGGTCTTTTGCGCTTTTCCGATCGCCACACGACGGGTTTCGTCCTGGTGATAGATCCAGACTTGCTTCTCGTTGTCATTGCCGGAATGAGAGCCGCCAAACATGAACACCACGTCGGCTTCGAGGCCCTTGGCCTTGTGAATCGTCATGATCTGAACAGCGGCGCGCTCGCTCTCCAGGCGCTGCACGTTTCGATCACTGCCGGGAGGCAGCGCGCGCTCGTGGAAATAATCGTCGAGCAGCTCCACCAGCTCGGCGAGCGAGAGCCGCTTCGCAGCGGCCTGCTCCAGGAGGATCTCGAAGATCTGCTGGTAGTTGGTGAGCTCCCGCTCACTATCAGATAGCAGGAGTTCGCGATCGGCGACGCCGCTTGCGTAGAGTAGTGCGTCGAAAAGTTCCGCGAATCGCTCCGCATCGGCGAGCGATTTCCATTGCATCAGGCGATCGTTCAGCGGATGTGACGGGTCAACATCGAGCAGCCGCGGCAGCTCCGCGAAGGGTATTGCAAAAAACGGCGAGGCCCACGCGCGCAGGCGGTTCGAGCGCCGCGACGGATCGGCGACTCCAGCCAGCACATCGAGCACGTCGGAAGCCTCCGCGGTCTGGAACAATCCCTCCTGCTTGTAGAAGGCAAACGGCACGCCGCGCGCGCGCAGGTATCTTCCAGCCTCCTCGCTCTCTCGCGTCGTGCGCGTCAGGACGAAAATCTCGTTGGGGCTGACCGGCTTGGCGGCGACACCGTGATCGCGAACCTCGATCACACGGTCAGGATCCTTCAGCAGGGCGTGGATCTCATCGGCGATAAAGGTGCCGAGCGCATGCCGGGCTTTTCCCGCGCTGGTGCCGTCCGACGCCAGGCGCACAACGACGACCGGCACGATCTCGTTGCCTGCGGTACTCGCGCGCAGCTCGCGTTTACCGCATTCGACCGGATGGTCGTATGCGATATCGATCGTGGCGCTTGAAAAAAACGGCTCGGGGGCTTTTTGATCGAGGATCAAATTGAGCGCCTCGATCATACGCCCTGTCGCGCGAAAGTTTTTCACCAGCGGCACGACGCCGATCGTGTGCGTCAGCTCGCGGCGCGCCGCCACGTACGCGTGCACATCGGCGCCGCGAAACGAATAAATCGATTGCTTGGGATCGCCGATCAGGAATATGGGATTCGCGCCGCCGCTCTCAACGAACACGCGCCGGAAAATCTCCCATTGCAGATCGTCGGTGTCCTGGAACTCGTCGATCAGCGCGTGGCTGTAACGCGCGCGTATCGCCACAACCAGCGCCGGCCCCACTTCGCCGCGCAGCGCATCGCGCACGCGCGAAAGCATGTCCGCGTAGTCAAGCGTGCCACGCTCCTGTTTCATCTGCTCGAGGCGCGCCGTAATTTGCGGCAGGAACGCGCGGACAACGCGGGGCTCCAGCGCCTCGCCTTCAACCGCCGGCAGATCCATTTCGAGACAGCGCGCCTGATGCGCCTGATAGAGCAGCTTTTCGAGCTTGATCAGATTGCGATTTTCGTCCTCGAGCCAGGTCTCGAGCAGCCCGCGCGGTTCATCTTCGCGCGCGAGCGTCTCGCGCAGCGCCGCCCGCATCGCCTCGTGAAACGCGCGCTGACCGTCAACGAGTTCGAGCCCGAAACGCGCGCCCGTTCCGAAGGCCAGTTCCGACAGCACGCGCCGACAGAAACTGTGAATCGTATGAATCGGCGCGCTATCGAACGCGACCACAGCGCGGCGCAAGAGCTCGAGCTGCGCGCTGCCGAGCTCGATCGTTTCGGCATCGGACTCCGGGTGCATCTCGTCGCCGCGCAGAATCCGTTCGAGCACGCCGCGGATCCGGCTCCGCAACTCGCCGGTTGCTTTTTCAGTGAACGTGACAACGAGTATCCGATCGATCGACGCCGGAGTTTCGAGCAGCAGCCGCGCGACGAGGTGCTCGATAGTAAAAGTCTTGCCGGTGCCGGCGCTCGCTTCGATTATCGCGTTGCGATCGAGCGCCAGATTGCGCACTGTGCGAGGCTGCGTGTACGCGAGCGCCTTCACTTCCTGCGCCTTCCCGTTTCGAAAATCGCCGCGATTGGAACGTATCGTCGCGCGAGAATCTGTCTGATTTGCTCGTCGTCGGGCGGCTCGAAGCGCCGCGCATTACGAATCGGTCCATAGTCGGAAGCGCACGAGCCGAAATCGTTATCGCGTATGTCGACGACGGTCTGTTGCAGGTCGCGCGGCGGCGCGCCTTTTTTCGGTTCCTTGAGGCACATCTCCGCCGCTTCGATCGGAAAGAAATAAAAGTTCTCGCCGCTCAACAAGTCCGATACCAGGGTGGCAAGGTAGGTGCGCGCGTCTTCCTGGCTCGGCAACGGCAGCTCTCTGACTGATGGTTTGAGGGAATTGCTCGCCTTATCAACGCCGCCGCAGAGGGTGATTGCACGAAACTCGGAGGGCATCGGCTCGCCCGCTGCGGCAAGGACGATCGCTCCCAGAGCCATCGCAACGAAATCGCGAGACTTGCTATCTTTGCGCAGCGTGCCCTGGAATGAAGCGTCGCGCGCTCGCGAGAAGCGCCCGAGTCTTCCGTAGAGGCGCACACGCTGAGTGACACGGGCACCGTCGGGTCGAGTCGCTTGAGCCTCGATAACTAGCGGATCGAGAATCGTGCTCGGGCGCGCGAACTCATCCGCCGGGCCGAGCCGGATTTCTTCCCAATCGCGGGAAATGTCGAGGCCCGCGCAGACGAGTTGCTCGCGCCATCGCGCGAGCAGCGCAAGATCGCGAGTCTGAGCAGCGGCGCCAAACGATCCAGCGGGCGCGCGCCCTTGCATCTGCGCGATACTGAACGCGCGCTCGTATTCGCGCGCGGCGAAGGCAAAGTCGCCGCGCGCCGCCCAGAAAACCTCGCGCATCAGGACCGTGTTATCCATGCGTGGGATTTCGAGTGGCTCGTCTTCGGCGGCTTCCTCGCTCTCATCTTCCTTCATTCCGAGTGCGTAGCGCGCGGCGCCCTGCAACGGGCATTCGAGGAATTGCCGCAACGCTGAGATCGGAATGCGCAGTTCGTCGGGCGCGGTTCCCGCCGCCGCTGCAGGAGTGGGCAGCTCAATCAGGCGCAGCTGCGCTCGAAGCGCGGCGCTGAGTTCAGGATCAAACCGGGAGAGAACCGTTGCGCCTCGGGCGGGGAGCGAAGCACCCGCGCAGTGCGCGATCAGATCGCGGCGCAGCGCCGCCATCCGTGCGCCGCGGCGCGCCGCTGAGTCGAAGCTCTCGCCCTCGACCGTCGGCCGGTCCTCAATCGCTCCGGCGAGTTCGGGAAAATATTTCTCGTCGTGCTTGCTCACCCGATGATCGATCGTGAGCGTTTTCAAAGTCTCCGCATCCACATACGAGCGCAGGATCTCGCGGAACTCGCGAATTGCCGAGGACGGCTCGAGCAGATCGCCCGTCTGTGCGTCGCGCGAAGCATAAGACAGCACGAGCCGCTCGCGCGCGGCGAGGATTGTCTGCAGGAACAGGTAGCGATCGCGATCGGCGGGCGAGACGTCGCCGGCCATCCGCCGCGCGCCGCGCAGATCGAGAGGATCGCGCCGCTCGCGCTCAGGGAAGATTCCCTCGCCGAGCCCCAGCAGAAAAATCACCTTGAACGGAAGCGACTGCAAAACCGCAAGCGAGCCGACCGCAACGCCGCGCCCGCTGAGCCGCGCCTCCTCGCCTTCTGCCGTCGCGATTTGGTCGCGAGCCAGGATGCGCGCGACTTCATACGATACCGGCCCGGTCGCAAGCTCGTGATGCGCGATCGACTCGATCGCGGCAAGACATCGCGCACGCACGCTCTCGTCGTCGGCATCGCCGAGCGGAACGTAGGCCGCGATAAATTCGATCAAGAACCTCGACCACTCTTGCAGCGGCATCCGCTCCGAGCGCATCCGAATCGCGTCGGCGATGAGGCCGCGCGCCACCCGTGCCATCCGCGCCACGTTTTCGATTTCGTCCTGCGGCAGATCCAGCGGCAGCAGACGCGCGGACTCGCCGGCTTCGAATAGCCGCTCATCGCCCGCCCGCTCCTCCATGAAAATTCCAAGCGCGAGCCGTTTGAGCGCCTGGTCCCAATGGTAAAGGCCGCGAATATAAGTGTTGCCGAGATCGGCGTCGTCGGCGCCGAGGTAAACCCCGAGCGCGCGAGTCCATGCCGGCCACTGCTCGCTCCCCGACTCGACGCCGCGGCGCGCGATCGCAGGATGGGTCATCAGGCGCAGCATCTGATCCCGCGAGAAGCGGCCAAGCGGCAAATCGAGCATCAGCTCGATCGCCTCGGCGACGCGGCTGCGGCTGGCGTAGCTGCGGCTGACGATATCGATCGGCAAATCGTGAAGCCGCTGAAACACGGCCTCGATGTGCGGCAAATACAAATCCCGCGACAATTCAGGAATCATCACGGCAATCTCGTGGAATCGCAGTCCGCGATCGTCTCTTTTGACGAGCGACCAAATCCGATTCGCGACGATCTCGACTTCGCGCGGCACGCTGGGACAGGCGAGAAATCTGATCGATGCGTCATCACGCATGCCCACACCAGTCGCCACGGGTTCGGATTGAGCGCTGCGCAGCAGGATGTCGTTTTGCACGCGATGCAGTAGCGAGTCCTCGCTCGCTTCCACAAAATGCGGCTCGAATTCACAATCAGTCAGCTCGTTGAGGAGCCTGATATATTCGCGCCCCGGACGACCCCAATATTGAAGCGCGAGCGTGTCGGCGTCCTGCAGCTTGAACGGATCGTCGGAATTATCGAGCGCGGCGCCGAGCCGAACTCCACGCCGCGCCCAGTCATTGCGCACCGCGCGGCGCGAAGTGTCGAGGTCCTCCCAGAACTCGAGGCACGGGTTGAGCGCGTAAATCTCAACGTCCATCACCTGCGCGAGACGGCGGAAGATCCGCGCGAATGCAGTGCCAACGTAGGCAAGGCCGAATATGTGAATCGTTCCGCGCCCGGCTTCGCCGAGTCGACGGGGATCGGCCACGGTGATCGCATCCGGCAGCATCATCCAATGATCGCCCGGAGTCGCGACGAATTGAGATCGCAGGCATCGGTGCTCATCGAAAATCGCGCGCCACAATTCGCGTTGCCATTGTCCGGTCTCGTCACTGCCCGCGAACGGCGCAGCAACACCCCGGCGCCATGCGTCGAGCACCGCCTCACGCGAGATTGAGTACTCGCGAAAGAGCGACGCGATTCTGCCGCTCAGCTGTATCGCGCGCGTCTCGAGATCGGCGGGAGTTCCGGCGCCGGCTCTGATGTAATCGGCCGCCGGCTTCATTCCGCCATCGCCGCCGCCAATCGTCGCTCGCAGTACCTCGAAGATAACGATCTGAAGCTGGTCGCCTTCGACAATTCGAAGTTCGGGCTCTGCCTCTTCGATCAGCCGGCGAAGAAAACTGCGCAGAAAAGGGAAGCGGAGATTCGCCGCGACGCCGATTTGCTCGGCGACACGAAACTTGATGAATCGCTCCACGACCCGATTCGGAACGATAATCTGAACCGGTGCGAGTGGGTCGTTTCGCTGTGCCCGCGCGATCGCATCCGCGAGCGGATCGATTAGCGCGTCGAGGCGATTCGAGTAGTGAAGCCGGAGCATTTGCGATTCGTCCACGAGTCTATATCTTCGCCGCCGCTCCCGCAGCCGGAGCTTCAAATCTCATCCACAGCGATCTTCGTTCGTCGGGATACGGCGCGCGTTTGACGCCGGGGCACATCCGCGCTAGCGGTCATCGCATAGGTATCAGTACGTATATCAACCAATCGGTTGGGAGGTTCTAAAGCGCGTGAAGATTGGCGGGTTCTACGAACATCAACTGCCGCGGCCATGGGCGCCGGATTCGGAACATCGCCTGCTCAAGAATGCCATCGAGCAGGTCGAGCTCGCCGATCGATGGGGCTACGACTATGTGTGGGCGACCGAGCATCATTTCCTCGAGGAGTATGCGCACTCGTCGGCACCCGAGATTTTTCTTGCCGCCTGTGCGGCGCGCACGAAAAATGTTCGAATCGGTCACGGCATCGTGCAGATGCCGCCCTACATCAACCATCCCGCGCGTGTTGCGGAACGAATCGCGACGCTCGACCTGATAAGCGACGGCCGCTGCGATTTCGGCACGGGCGAAGGTGCATGCGAGGTCGAGCTCGGCGGATTCAACGTCGCGCAGGAAGACAAGCGCACGCAGTGGATGGAAGGTCTGCAGGCCGTCACCCGGATGCTGGTCGAGGAGCCGTTCACCGGCATCGAGGGCAAATTCATCAAGGCCGCCTCGCGCAACGTCGTACCCAAGCCGCTGCAGAAGCCGCATCCGCCGCTCTGGCTTGCGTGCTCGCGGCGCGAGACGATTCTGCTGGCGGCACGCCTCGGACTTGGCGCGCTGACGTTCGCGTTCGTGTCGCCCGAGGAATCGCGCCAGTGGGTTCGCGATTACTACGCGACGATCGAGAACGAATGCGAGCCGGTTGGCTACGCCATCAATCCGAATATTGCGATGGCGTGCCCGTTCCTTTGCGATCGCGATGAGCAGATGGTGCGCGGCGTGGCCGCTGAGAATCACGGCTTCTTCATGTACGGCCTCGGGCACTATGCATTCTTCGGTCAGCATGAGCCCGGCAAGACCAACTTGTGGGAGAGCTACAAGAACCAGGCGTCAAAGCCGGTAGTAAACGATCCACTCGCCTCCGGAGCCGGCGCACAGAACTGCGTCGGCACCCCTGAGCAGATACGCAGTGCGCTTCTGAGTTTTGAGGCATCCGGAGTTGACCAGGTGTTGTTTCTCTCTCAAGCCGGGAAAATCCCGCATGAATTGTTATCGTCGTCGATCGATCTGTTTGGCCGCGAAGTATTGCCGGAAATCAAGGAACGGGACGCGCGGCGCCAACGGGAAAAGGCCGCGCTCGTCGAGCGGCTCTCCGAAAAAGCGATGAAACGCAAAGCCAGAATCGAGATTCCGCCTGGATATCCAACCGTCGTGCGCGCCGCGGGTCATCATTAAGCGGAGGATTTATCATGTCCCGGCAGACACGATTCGGATCGCTTAACAACTACGAAAAGGGCGGCGTCCAGATAATCAATGACGATCCGAAGAACTATGTATTTTCAAATATCTTCGAGGTGGCGTCGAAATCCGAACCTTACGAGAAGGTCGCCGTCGGTAAGAACCTCAAGTATGTACTCGAGGCGATTCGCGCCGAGGGCACTTCGCCCTGGTACGCCGCCGGACACGACGAAGCCGCAATCGTGATGGACGGCGAAGTCGAGATTCGGCTCATGAAGCCCGATGCTCCGCTGGTCGATGAGAATCACGAAGGCACGACGATGCTCGAGGGCAGTCCCCGCGGAAAGCGCATGGGATACATCGTCGCGCGCCGTGGTCACATGGCGCTCTTGCCCAAGGGCTCCGCGTATCAGTTTCACGCGACCAGTCCGAGTGTTGTGCTGTTGCAAACGCTACAAGGCGATCTGACGGCGGAACGCTGGAATGAGATTTGTCAGAAGTGACGATTCGGGGAATTGCAATGGCTGAAACAAAGGCACCGCAGGACGTGAACGATTTCGGCTACCGGCCGTTCTCGCTTGGAAGCTTCCAATTCGAGCGCGACGAGTATTTTGCGCACATCTCATGGCCCGGTGGCAGCCATACAATGCAGGTGGACGCGTTCCTGCGCGCGCTGATGCGGGATATCTCCTGGAACTTTTTCTACGGTATAGTCAATTTTGATTCCGTCTTCGGCACCACTAACCATTACGGGAACGTTGACGTCTTTGCCGGACTGTATAATGCCGGCTACAAGAGTCAGAACAAACAATACGTAGAAAATTTCAAGAGCGAACAGGTGCGCAATTTGTTCGCGTCGATGCTCGAAGACTGGACGAACGCGGATTTCGATCCTTTTGCAGCGCCCGCCGAAACCTCGTCGCCATTCGGACCCAAGCGCGGCAGCAATCAGAAGGCAATTTCACGCCAGCGCCTCGTGGCCGATCGCATGGTCGGCCTCAAAGGCGATATTCCCAAGCGCTCCGATGCCGCCGGCAATCCCGTTAACCGTCAGTTCACGGATGTGAATCAGGACGAACCGGAAGTGCATGCGGAACCCGGTTTCGAAAATGAAGTTCACGCGTTCAACTTCTTCGCCTACGTATCGCGCTCCGACGTGACGTGGAATCCCTCGGTTTGTTCGGCGGTGAAGGAAAGCCAGGTTTGTGCGACCACCGAGGAATTCATGTTGCCAATCATTCACGGTAACGATCGCGTCGAATGGTTCGTGCAGCTCACCGATGAGATTCAATGGGACGTACAGGATCGCGAGAGCGGCGCACCGCGCGCGCGAGTTATTATGAAGCCCGGCGACGTCGCGGCGATGCCGGCCGATATTCGCCACCAGGGATACTCACCGAAGCGTTCGATGCTGCTGGTGTGGGAGAATAACGATTCCACATTGCCCGAGTTGTACGCGAAGAAAAAGTTGAAACCCAACCCGGTCGATTTCTAGTTGGTTCGAGATCGATATGATTCTTCAGACCCGGCTCTTCATCGGCGGCGAATTTGTTGACGCGCTCGACGGCGGCAGGATTGAAAGCCTGAGTCCGCATGACAACTCGCGGCTCGCACTGGTGGCCGAAGCGCGTGCCAACGATATCGATCGCGCAGTAGATGCGGCGCAGAAAGCATTTCCGGCGTGGCGCGACATGGCAGCCGCCGATCGCGGCCGACTGCTGCTGCGCCTTGCTGACGCGATAGAAGCTCATACGAATGAACTTGCGGAAGTAGAGTCTCTTGATACCGGCCATCCGATTCGCGACGCGCTCGGACTCGATGTTCCACGCACGGCGGCAACCTTTCGCTATTTCGGCGGCATGGCCGATAAGCTTCAGGGAACTGTAGTTCCAGTTGAGCAGGGATTCCTCAACTATGTATTGCGGGAACCGATCGGAGTAGTTGGGCAGATCGTGCCGTGGAACTTCCCGATCATGTTCACGAGCTGGAAAATGGGCCCGGCGCTCGCCGCGGGCAATTGTGTAGTGCTCAAACCCGCCGAGTTGACGCCGCTCAGCTCACTGAAAATCGCTGAACTCATCCGCGAGGTCGGATTCCCGCCGGGAGTCGTAAATATTGTCCCCGGATACGGTCCAATCGCCGGACAATATCTCGCTTCCCATCCAGGTGTGCAAAAGATTGCGTTTACCGGTTCGACTGCGACTGGAAAGAAGATCGTTGAAGCTTCGGCCGGTAATCTGAAGCGCGTGCAACTCGAGCTTGGTGGCAAGGGCGCTAATATTGTTTTCGCTGATGTCGATTTGCCCTCGGCGATCGGCGGTAGCGCCTTTGCTATCTTCCATAACCAGGGACAGGCCTGCATCGCGGGCTCGCGCCTGCTGCTGCACGAAAAGATCGCCGATCAATTCCTCGACGGATTTCTCAAACTCGCGGCGTCGATTCGTATCGGCGACCCCTTAGACCCCACTACCGAGATGGGACCGCTCACTTCGACGATGCATCGTGATCGAGTACTGGGATACTGCAAAGTAGCACGCGATGAAGGTGGCGAAGTCCTTCTCGGCGGCAAGGCTCCATCGGGAGCGGCATACGATCGCGGCTGTTACGTGATGCCGACAGTAGTGCGCGCGCGCCCGGGTGATCGCGTTTGCCGGGAAGAAGTATTTGGCCCGTTCGTGACGGTCACTACATTCAACGACGAAGAAGAAGTTATCGCGATCGCGAACAGTACCGTCTACGGACTCGGCGGCGGTCTGTGGACCCGCGATCTCAGTCGCGCGCATCGGGTGGCTCGCGCGATGATAAGTGGCATGGTCTGGATCAATTGCTACAAGCGTGCGAATCCTGGGTCACCATTCGGCGGGGTGCGTAGTTCGGGATACGGCCGTGACATGGGTTTCGAAGCAATCACTGACTATACCAGCGCCAAGTCCATCTGGGTAAACGTGGACGCGAAGATCCCACCATTTTACCGGCGCTGATCTTCGAAAGTCGGATGATACCTTTTGTCTATCAATCGCTGCCGGCTCGTGTGGTTTTTGGTGTCGGCTCGCTCGGCAAATTACCCGAGGAGATCGCGCGAATGGGCGCGGAGCGCGCGCTCATTCTCTCCACCCCGGAGCAGCGCCGCGATGCAATAGAATTGACGCGGCGCCTCGGTAAACGAGCGGCGGGGATATTCGATCGCGCGCTGATGCACGTGCCGCTCGAAACGGCGAATGCCGCTCGGGTTGAGGCCGAGCGAATCGGCGCCGATTGTTGTGTGACGATCGGCGGCGGTTCGACGACCGGGCTTGCCAAGGCGATTGCGCTGGTGTCGGATCTGCCGATTCTCGCAATACCTACTACATATGCGGGTTCCGAGATGACGCCGATTTGGGGCCTCACCGAAGATGGCATCAAGAAGACGGGCCGCGATCCGCGCGTGCTGCCCAAGACCGTCATTTATGATCCGCTACTTACTATCACGATGACGCCGGCTCTTTCCGGCGCCAGCGGCATCAATGCAATCGCGCACTGCGTCGAAGCGCTCTACGCCGAAGATCGTAATCCGATCATCTCGATAATTGCCGAAGAAGGAATTCGGGCGCTGGCAAAGAGTCTTCCGATTGTCGCGCGCGAGCCGAGCAACATCGGTGCCCGAAGCGACGCGCTCTATGGAGCGTGGCTCGGCGGAACCTCACTTGGAGCGGTAGGTATGGCGTTGCATCACAAGCTCTGCCATACGCTCGGTGGAACGTTCAACCTGCCGCACGCCGAAACCCATACGCTGATTCTTCCTCAAGTTGTCGCTTACAACGCCGTTGCGATACCGGAAGCGATGGCAAGAGTCGCAGCGGCCCTCGGGACAAAAAGCGCAGCCGCCGGCTTGTACGACCTCGGCGTCGCAGTCGGGGCGAAAATGTCGCTCCGCGATTTTGGAATACAGGCAAGCGACCTCGATCGGGCCGCTGATCTCGCAGTGCAGAATCCGTACTACAATCCTCGTCCAATTTCGCGAGAAAGAATTCGAGTGCTTCTGGACAATGCCTATCACGGTCGCAGGCCCGAGGCTTGAGCGAGGATCAATCGAATCGCAATGACAACCAAAACCAAGTCGGCAATGATTCGCGAACGGCTCTCTCACCCCATAGTCGATTCCGACGGACACATCGCTGAGTTTGAGCCGGCCTACTTTGATTTTCTGAAAAAGGTTGGCGGCACGAAAGTCGTCGATCGCTTCAAGTCACTGCCCGACAGTCCTTTCGCGTTCAGGTGGCATCGCCTGTCGCCCGCCGATCGACTCGACATGCGAGTGCCGCGGCCACAATGGTGGGTTCATCCGACGCAAAATACTCTCGACCGCGCCACCAGCTCGCTTCCCCACCTTTTATATAAGCGCCTCGACGAGATGGGACTCGATTTCGCAATCATCTATCCCAGCATGGGGATGTTCGTGCTGCACTATCCTGAACCGGAATTACGTCTGGCCGGCTGCCGCGCCTACAACGAGCTGCATGCACAGATCTTTCGCGAATACTCAGATCGGATGACGCCGGTCGCGTTGATTCCGATGCATTCGCCCAAAGAAGCGATCGACGAACTCGAATACGCAGTATTGAAGCTCGGACTGAAGGCGATCCTGATGCCGTCGTTCGTGCGCCGGCCGATACCAGCCGTGGCGCGAAAGACACCCGAAGCGGCCCGCTATGCATACTGGCTCGATAACTTTTGTCTGGACAGCGAACACGACTACGATCCGGTGTGGGCGAAATGCCTCGAGCTCAAGGTTGCGCCGACGTTTCATTCACCGAGTTCCGGCCTTGGGATGCGCGCGTCGGTATCGAACTTCGTTTACAACCATATCGGCCACTTCGCCGCGTCGGCAGATTCAATCTGCAAAGCGTTATTTCTCGGCGGCGTAACGTCTCGGTTCCCCGACCTTCGATTCTCTTTCATGGAAGGCGGCGTTGGCTGGGCATGTACGTTATTCAGCGATCTGATTAGTCACTGGGACAAGCGGAATCTCTCGGCAGTTGCATCATGCGATCCTTCGAGGCTGAACGATGCGCAATTGGTTTCCCTGTTTCGTGAGCATGGCGGTGAGTACGGCGCTGTGGCTTCGCAGCTTGGCGAAGACAAGTCAGACCTGCTCTGGGGCGCGGCGGTCGATCCGGGTGATCGTGACGAGTTCGCTCGCTGTAATATCACGAGCAAGCAGGACATCCGCGATCTTTTTGTGCCGAAGTTTTTCTTTGGATGCGAAGGTGACGACAAGTTGACTGCGCTCGCGTTCGACAGTCGAAAGCTCCCGATGCGCTCGCGACTGGCCGCCGTCTACAGCTCCGATATCGGTCATTTCGACCTGCCTGACATGCGCGACGCCGCTTGCGAAGCGTATGAGTTGGTCGAGGATGGGCTAATCACGAATGATGACTTCCGCGACTTCGCGTTCGTCAACCCGGTGCGCGCAAAGACCGATGTCAACCCGGATTTTTTCAAAGGCACTCGTATCGAAGACGACGTGAAACGGATTCTCTGACCATGGCAGGCCAAAAGCTCACTGATCAAAGCATTACAGCCGCAGTTCTCGAACGGCTTGCGGATAGCCCTAACCCGCGATTAAAGCAAGTGATGGAGTCGCTAGTCAGTCACCTGCATCAGTTCGCGCGCGACGTTCATCTGACTACCGAGGAATGGAGTCTCGCGATTGATTTTCTGACTGCCGCGGGACATATCACGGACGATAAGCGTCAGGAATTCATATTACTTTCCGATACTCTCGGATTGAGCGCACTGGTCGATCTCATGGAGCATCGTGATGCAGGCGCGCGCGCTACCGAGTCGAGCCTGCTTGGCCCCTTCTATCGCCTTAGCGCACCGGAGGTGCAGCTCGGCGCTGATATTTCGAACGGCACGCCTGGCGAGCCGCTCGAAGTTCGAGGCGCGGTCCGTTCTGCCGAAGGCGGAGCTATATGCGATGCACTGCTCGACGTATGGCAGGCCGCTCCGAACGGACTCTATGACGTGCAGGACAAAAGCCAGTCCGGAATGAATCTGCGCGCTCGGCTTCGCTCAGACGCGAGGGGTCATTTCGCATTCCGAACTGTCAAACCCGCGAGCTATCCCGTACCCGACGATGGGCCGGTCGGCAAGATGCTGCGCGGGTTGGGACGTCATCCCTTTCGCCCCGCGCATATTCACTTCATAGTCTCGGCGCCCGGTTTCCACATACTGACCACTGCCTTGTACATCAATGGCGACCGCTACCTCGAAACCGACGCAGTATTCGGCTCGCGACCTTCCCTGGTAGTGGATTGCCGCCGCGAGTCGAATGGTGCGCAGTCGATCGATTTCGATTTCGTGCTGGCACGCGCTACTCGTCGAGCTTTACGTATTCGAACTCAATCGGCCGATGGTTGATGCCCCGAGGCGGTGGCGCGATCCACGAAGCAAACTCACCCGGCGTCAGGACCGGCTTCATGAGCGAACCGACGAATTGCCGCTCAGCCGTGGTCGGTAGCCATTCATCCTGGCGCCGCTCCCATTCTTCTCTGGGGATAATCGCCCCGTCGGGCGTGACGCTGACATCGCGGAAGAGGCCGATCGCGCGATGAAATCCGCGGTGTGGTAATTTCAACTCATAGTCAATTCCGGCATCGCGGATGACCTTGTTCCAGCGGGCCACGCCGCGTGCCGAGTCTGACACGTACTCGTCGCGCAGAGCTTCATTGAGCGCCTGCAGAGCAGGCTCGCCGTGCTCCACGATTTTGCCGCTTTCGGGCCGCAAAACACGGTAGGTGGATTCGACGAGGCGGTGATCATCGTCGATTGCTGCTTCCTTGAATCGGCCTTTGAGCCCGGCGCTGTAATAGCTGGCCGCGTTAGTCGATAGCTCGGAGCCGAAGAGATCGACCGATACTGAGTAATGGAAGTTTATGTATTTCTGGATCAGCGCGAGCGCTATTCCACCAAATGCGCTGACCTGATCCGTATTGTGCTGCTTCATCAGCTCGCAGGTACGGGCCACGACGCGGCCAACGCCGAATTCACCGACAAATAGATGATGCGCCTCTTCGGTCAGCATGAAGCGGCAAGTGCGAGCGAGCGGATCAAACCCCGACTCGGCGAGACTGGCTAATTGGTATTTGCCGTCGCGATCGGTGAAGTGAGTAAACATGAAAAACGACAACCAGTCGGGGGTTCGCTCGTTGAATGCTCCCAGGATGCGCGGATTGTCGGCGCTGCCCGAGCGTCGATGCAACAACGCCTCGGCTTCTTCGCGTCCATCGCGGCCGAAGAACGCCTGCAGCAGGTAAACCATCGCCCACAGATGCCGTCCTTCTTCGACGTTCACCTGGAACAGGTTCCGCAAATCGTATAGCGACGGGCAGGTCGCGCCCAGATGCCGCTGCTGCTCCACTGAGGCAGGCTCGGTGTCGCCCTGCGTCACGATGAGGCGGCGCAGCGTTCCGCGATGCTCTCCCGGAACTTCCTGCCAGACCGGTTCGCCCTTATGCTCGCCAAAACCGATGCGGCGATCGATCTGCGGCTCGGCGAGGAAAATCCCCCATCGATAGTCCGGCATCTTCACGTAGCCGAAAGTCGCCCAGCCTGCCGCATCGACAGAAGTCGCCGTGCGCAGGTAAACGTCCTTCTGCTGGAAACCCTCGGGGCCGAGCTCGCGCCACCAGTCGAGATAATGCGGCTGCCATTCCTCGAGCGCACGTTGCAGTCGGCGATTGTCGGAAAGCGAAACGTTGTTGGGAATTCGCTCTGAGTAATTGATAGCCATCAAACTCTCCTCGGGTCGAACTCGGCGCGTTGTCCCGTTCCGTAACGTTTGAGCGCGCCCTTTTCGCCGACGGCATTGGGCCGCTGGAATATCCAGTTCTGCCAGGCGGAAAGGCGCGCGAAGATTTTGGTCTCGAGCGTCTCCGGACCAGCGAAACGCAGCGATGCTTCCATGCCGGTCAGCGCGTCGGATGAAAATGCAGCGCGCTCCTCGATCGCGAGGCGCACCTCGTCGTCCCAATCGATGTCGTCGGGAGTGAAGGTCGCGAGGCCGAGAGCATTTGCAGTCTCAGCGTCGAGCTCGGCGCCGACGCTCGCGCGCAGCGCTTCGAGCTTTTGCGGATCGCCGAGAAACCTGGTCGCGAGACGCGAGAGGCCGTTGCACATCGGCAGCGGGCCAAAGTTCATCTCGGTCAGAAGGACTTTCGCCGCCGGAGCCTCGTCGCCCTCGCGCTGGCCGCTCATCATGTAGATGCGATCGCTCGCGAGCGCCAATTCGAGAAGCGTACCCGCGAAGCATGAGCCCGGTTCGATCATTGCAAACATCGAGCGCGAGCTGACTTCGAGCCGTTTGAAAACGCGCTTCAGATATAGACGGACCTCGCGCAATAGCCAGTCTGATTGATCGGAAAGCAGCAACTGATCGTACGCGGCTGCGAGCCGGGCATCGCCGTCGGTGCGGAACGTCCAGCAACGAATGTCGGCGTGGTTGAAGCGCAGATGCAGAATCGCGTCGTCGAGTTCGCGAGCGATTGCCAGCGGCCAGAACCTGTCGCCCAGAGCGTGAACTTGCGCGACGGCTCCAGGAGCCGGCTCCGCCGGTCCTTTGACAATGATGTTCGCAAGCGATCGCTCGCGATCGATCTCGATCGAGACGTGAGGGTACGAAATTCGATAGGTCTCAATCGCGCGCCCAAGCGGCGGGAGCGCTATGCCATGCACGTCGGTGTGCGGCGCTTGCTGCGCGGATTCGAGAGCACGCTGCCACGCCACTTCCATCAGGCGCGTGCGCGGCACAACTTCGTCAACGAGCAGCCAATCGACGGCGCGCCGGCCGCGCACCCCCTCCTCGGTCGTGCAGAAGAAGTCGGCGCGGTCGCGCCGCACCATCCGCTTGTCAACAAGACGCGTGAGCCCGCCCGTTCCCGGCAGCACGGCGAGCAGTGGAACTTCGGGAAGCGATACCGACGTCGAGCCATCGTCGGCCATCAAGATGTAGTCGGTGGCGAGCGCGAGCTCGTAGCCTCCGCCTGCGCATGCGCCGTTGATCGCGGTCAGGTAGCGCTGCCCGGAATTCTCGGTCGCGTCTTCGATCGAGTTGCGCGTCTCGTTGGTGAACTTGCAGAAGTTCACTTTGAAGCCGTGCTCCGACTGCGCGAGCATCCTGATGTTGGCGCCCGCGCAGAAAACGCGCTCCTTGCCTGACGCGATGATCACGCTGCGAACTTCGGGATGCTCGAAGCGCAGCCGCTGGATGGCGTCATAAAGCTCGATATCGACGCCCAAGTCATAGGAATTGAGCTTCAGTTCGTAGCCCGCGAAAAGGCCGCCCGCTTCATCGACGTCCAGCGCCAGCGTCGCCACGGCGCCGTCGAAGCTGAGCTTCCAATGGCGATAACGCGACGGTTCGGTCTGAAAGTCGATCATGGGCTCTGCTCCGTACGGGAATGGCATGCATCATAGTGCATAAAAACCAAGATCGCAAACATTATATTGCATCAATGGCCGTGAGTCTTTTTGCGCTTGGGCGCATCGACGAGTGCGATCAAATCGCGAAGCGATTGGCGAACCGTTTTTCCGCTGGTCGATAGAACGGCGTCGGCCTTGCCGTAGAGTTCGTCACGCTGGCCGAGAATTCTCCTCATATCGGCGAGAGCCCGCGCGTCTTCCGTGCCCTCGCGCACGCGCAGATCGCCTTGGCTGATTACGCGCTCCCAATGCTCTTGCGGTTTCGCTCTGATCCAGACCGTCCAGCACGAATCGAGCAGGCGCTCGAGGGTAGCTGGCTCCGACACCAACCCGCCTCCGGTGGCGATCACCACCTTGGTATACGTTCGCAGCACACGCTCAAGGGCGCGTCGTTCGTAGCGGCGATATGCCGCCTGTCCCCACAGATCGAAAATTTCATTCACCGCGACTCCAGCTTCCTTCTCAATTTCGCGGCTCAGCTCCACGAATTGCCAGCCCAGATGCTGGGCAAGTTGCGCTCCCAGCGTGCTTTTGCCCGCGCCGCGCAGTCCGATGAGCGCGATGCGATCGAGACGGCCGCTGAGATCGCCGAAGCGCGCCGAGAGCATCGCGGTTGCCTCGGCGAGCTGCGCAGGTTCCAGGCGCCGCAGGCGCTCGACGAGTAATGAATACTCGACCGGCGGCGGCTGCGCTTCATTGACCAGCTCGGCCAGCGGGACATCGATCGACGCGGCGAGCCGCCGCAGCATCACGATCGAATAGTTGCCGCGCCCCGATTCGAGTTCGGCGAGGTATCGCTCGGAGATGCCCGAGTCACGCGCCAGCATCCGCCGCGTCATGCCATGACGGGCGCGCGCGTCGCGCACCCGCGCGCCGAGCAGCTTCAGGTAGGCAGTGCGAGTGCGAGCGGCTCCGGCGGCGGATTCGAGTTCAGCATCAGCGCGGACGATCTTTCGGCTCGCAGCCACCGTTTGCTCCTACGGCAAAGATATGCATTATCTTGCGTATACCACGATGCCGACCGGAACACATAACCCATCGCATGACGCACCGCTGCAAGTGCCGAGCGGCTACAATGCTGCGGCATACTTCATCGATCGCCATATTGCCGAAGGACGCGGCGCGAAAACCGCCTTCATCGATGACGCGGGATCGCATTCGTACGCGGAGTTGGCAGACTTGGTTAATCGCGCTGCGGCGGCGCTGCGGCGCTATGGCATCGGCGCGGGCGATCGCGTGATTCTATGCCTGTTCGACACGATCGCGTTTCCCGCGATGTTTTTCGGAGCGCTCAAGATCGGCGCGGTGCCGGTTCCCATCAATACGTATCTATCCGGCGATGATTACGATTTCATTTTGCGCGACAGCGGTGCAGTCGCCGCGGCGCTATCTGCGCCTGTCGCGGGAGCGTGGATCACTGCGCTCCACGCGTCGCATGACCTTCGCGCAGTGATTGTTGCCGAGGGCGACGCGCCGCTGCCGATAACGTCGATTTCCTTCGAGGAGTTCATCGCGGCGAAATCCAACAAGATTGAAGCGCAGCCAGTGGACACCGACGCAATCGGCTACTGGCAGTATTCTTCGGGCAGTACCGGCCGTCCCAAGGGCGTGATGCATCGGCAGACCGATCTGTTCCACGCGGCGGTGCTCTACGGCGAGCGTGTCCTCGGGGTTCGCGAAAACGATGTTGTCTTCTCGGCATCGAAGCTGTTCTTCGCATACGGGCTCGGCAACGCCTGCATCTTCCCGATGCATGCGGGCGCGACGATGATCCTGATGGCAGCGCGGCCGGCTCCTGAAGCCGTTGTGCGCGTGATGCGGGTGCGTCAGCCGACCATCTTCTGTGGCGTGCCGACGCTTTACGCCTCGATGCTCGCGTATCTCGGCAACGATCACGAACCGCTCTCGCGAAGTTTGCGCATCTGCACTTCGGCGGGTGAAGCGCTGCCGCCGGCGGTGGCTGATCACTGGGCGGAGCACGTCGGCGTCGAAATCCTTGACGGGCTGGGATCGACCGAGAGCACTCATATCTTCATTTCGAATCGGCCAGGTGCGGTCCGCCGTGGATCATCGGGCCGTCCTGTCGCCGGCTATGAAGTGTCGATTCGCAACGAAGACGGCCGCGAAGCGGCGATCGATCAAATCGGCGATCTGTGGCTTCGCGGTGCTGCGATTGCCGTGGGCTACTGGAACAATCCGCAAGCCAATGCACACACGTTCGTCGACGGTTGGATGCGAACGGGCGACAAGTATTCACGCGACGCCGACGGCTTCTATCACTACGCCGGGCGCTCGGATGACATGCTCAAGGTCGGCGGCATCTGGGTCTCACCAATCGAGGTCGAAGCCGTTCTCATGGCTCATCCGCAGGTGCTCGAGGCGGCGGTGATCGGTTTCGAAGACGAAGACGCGCTGGTCAAGCCAAAGGCATTCGTCGTGCTGCGCGATCGATCGCAGGAGGGCGCGGCGCTCGTCGAAGAACTCACGGCTTTCGTGCGCGCTCGGCTTGCTCACTACAAGTGTCCGCGCGCGATCAAATTCACCGCAGAGCTTCCGCGCACTGCGACCGGCAAGCTGCGGCGCAACCTTTTGCGTAGCTAAGAATGATCACTCAGTCGCGCGGCCGTACTGATACGTAGCGACTGCCGCGCTCGTAGAAGCGCCACGGCCGGTGAGCCCAGTCGCCGGCATAGTCGACGTTGATGCGCGGCGAGCGCCCGATCCGAATCGCGCGAGCCTCTCCCTCCTCAAGAAAAAGCACGTCGCCGCACAGATCGCGCCCGTAGTCGGCGCCGGTTATCGCGAGTGCCTGCGTCAGCTTGCCGGGACCATTGGTGAGCTCGCGCGATTCCGCGGCTTTGCGCCGCCGCAGCGCCATCAGCTCGAGCCCGCGCACCGGCTCGAGCGCGCGAATCAGCACCGCGTGCGGCTCTCCCTCGTTGGCGACGACGAGGTTGATCGCCCAACTGATTCCGTAAAGCAGGTAGATGTAGGCGAAACCGGGCGGCCCGAACATCGCCCGCGTGCGAGGCGTCAGGCCGCGCGACGAATGCGCCGCGAGATCGAGCGGCCCACGATACGCTTCGGCCTCGACGATGCGTCCCGCGGCTTCGCCCTCGGCCGTCCGATGAACCAACACTTTGCCGATACATTCGCGGGCGACGGTCAGGACCGGGCGCGCATAGAACTCACGCGAGAGCTTCTGCGGCCGATCGGCGGGGGCGGGTGCGGCTGAAACTCGCAAAGCGCATCGGATGATGCCGCGCGCGAGCAAATCAGGCAACCGCCGGCGAATCACTCAAGCTCTCCCGCTCGACGCGCAAACAATGCTAAGAATCGCGACGGCGATTATTATGTCGATGCTGAGTCCATACCGGGTGTTAGATCTCACAACCGATCGCGGGCTTTTGTGCGCCGAGATTCTCGGCGACATGGGCGCCGACGTCATCAAAATCGAGCCGCCGGGCGGTTCGCCGGCGCGGCTGATTCCGCCGTTTGTTGACGACCAGCCGCATCCCGACCGCTCGCTCTACTGGTGGTCATACAATCGCAACAAGCGGTCAATCACGCTCGATATCGCGAGCGCGCAAGGACGCGAGTTGCTGAACCGGCTCGTGAAGAGCGCCGATTTCCTGATCGAGTCCTTCGATCCCGGCTATCTCGCCAACGTTGGTCTCGGCTATGACGCCCTTAACGCGATCAACCCCGCTATGATCGTCGTATCGATCACGCCATTCGGCCAGGACGGGCCCAAGGCGCATTACGCTGACGCTGATTTGATCATGATGGCGGCGGGCGGTCCGCTGATCCTTGCCGGCGATGACGATCGCCCGCCGGTGCGCCTGTCGGTTCCGCAGGCCTACCTGCATGCCTCGGCGGACGCGGCGGTAGCGGCGCTCGCGGCGCATCATGAGCGCGTCGACTCGGCGCTAGGCCAGCATATCGACGTGGCTGCAATTCAGTCGATTCCGATTGCGACGCAATCGTATGTGCTCGCAGCGCCGCTTGGATCGGCCGAAGCGCGGCGCATGTCAGGCGGAGTCAAATTCGGGCCGATGAATATTCCGCTGGTGTGGCCGGCCAAGGACGGGTTCATCGCGCTCACCTACCTGTTTGGATCGGCGTTGGGCGTCTTTACGCGCAAGTTGATGGAATACCTGTGCGAACAGGGCTACTGCGATGAGGCGACGCGCGACAAGGATTGGATCGGGCTCGGCGAGCTGTTGGCGAGCGGCAAGGAGCCGCTCAGCGAGTTCGAGCGCCTCAAGCAGATCGTTATCAAGTTCACAAGCAGTCACACCAAGGCCGAGCTTCTCCAGTTCGCGGTCGATCGGGGCTTCCTGATGACGCCGGTCTCCACCATCGAGGAAGTCGTCAAGAGTCCGCAGCTCGCCTCGCGCAACTACTGGCAAACGGTCGAGCATCCCGAGCTGGGCCGCAGTTTCAGCTACCCGGGACCGTTCGCGAAATTCAGCGCGACGCCGATCGAATACCGGCGCCGGCCACCAACGGTCGGCGAGCACAATCGCGAGATTTACGCGGGCGAATTAGGACTCAGCACGGAGCGAATCGCGAAACTGGAACGCGAGGGTGTGATCTGATGGCTACGCGGCGGCCGCTCGAAGACGTCAAGATTCTCGACTTCATGTGGGTGATGGCCGGGCCTGCCAGCACTCGTATTCTCGCAGACTACGGCGCGCAAATCGTCCGAATCGAGTCGCCGACGCGAGTCGATACGGCGCGTACGCTGCAACCATACAAAGACGGCACGCTCGGCCCCGACAGCTCCGGGCTCTTCAACAATTGCAACGCCGGCAAGCTCGGCATCGCGATGGATCTCAAGAATCCGCGCGCGAAAGAAGTCGTTTTCGATCTCCTGCGATGGGCCGACGTCGTGACCGAGTCGTTCTCGCCGCGCGGGATGAAGGGCTTCGGCTTCGATTACGCAGCGCTGAGCGCGGTCAAACCGGATATCGTGATGCTCAGCAGTTGCCTCATGGGTCAGAGCGGCCCGCTCTCGACGATCGCGGGCTTTGGCAACATGGCGGCGGCGATTTCGGGCTTCCACAACATTACGGGATGGGCCGACCGGCAGCCGGCGGGCCCGTTCGGCGCATATACTGACTACGTGTCACCGCGCTACGCCGCCGCCGCGATCCTGGCGGCACTCGACCATCGCCGGCGCACCGGCCACGGGCAATACATCGATCTGTCGCAGGCCGAGGCGTCGCTACATTTTCTTGGTCCTGCGCTGCTCGACTACACGGTGAACGGCCGATGCCAGGGACGCCACGGCAACGACGATGATCGCTTTGCCCCGCACGGCGTTTATCCCGCGGCGGGCGACGACACCTGGGTTGCGATCGTGTGCCGCGACGATCGCGATTTCGGAAATCTCTGCGACTGTATCGGCCAGCCGCAGCTCAAGTCTGACTCGCGCTACGCGACAGCGGCCGCGCGCCTCGAGCGAAGACGCGAGCTCGACGCGATCGTTTCCGAATGGAGCCGCGCGCTGGCGGGCGAACGTATCGAGGCAACCCTTCAGGAGCGCGGCGTCCCGGCGCATCGCGTATTCAACAGCGCTGACATTTTCACCGACGCGCACATGAAGCATCGCCAGCACTTCGTCGAGCTGCCGCACAGCACGCTCGGCACGTTCACGGTCGAGGGTCCGCGCGCCAAGCTCTCGCGCACACCGGCCGACGTGCGCCGCTCGGCGCCGTCGCTCGGCCAGGACAATTCCCTGGTGCTCGAGGAGATTCTCGGCTACGACGAGGATCGCATCACGAGTCTCGCCGTCGACGGCTTGTTCGGTTAGCGCGACGCGTCGGAAAATTTCCATGGCGCGATACCCGGCGGTTTAGTAATCGTGGTCTGACAGACCGGCGCTGCGCGGAGGCGTCAATGTTCAAGGCCATCGATCACATCGTAATTGCCGTTGCGGAACTTGACGCCGCGATCGATCACTACAGCAGCGCGGGGTTCAGTGTCGTTCGCGGCGGCAAGCATTCGATCGGCTCGCACAATGCGCTGATCGCATTCGCCGACGGCGCTTACATCGAGCTGATCGCTTTTCTTTCCGCGAATACCGGCCATCCGTGGCAAACCGCGCTCGAAAAGCATGGCAGCGGGCTCGTCGATTTCTGCATGGTCACCGACAATCTCGAGGCCGACGTTGCGACGATCCGCCACGCAGGCGCCCAAATTGGCGATCCGTTCGCGATGAGCCGCGATCGGCCCGATGGATTTCATTTGAATTGGGAATTGTCGATTCCGGCACCGCCCTGGAACGCGCGGCTGCCGTTTTTGATTCGCGACCTCACGCCGCGCGACGAGCGGGTGCCGCACGAGCGCGAGCATCGCAACGGCGTGCGAGGCCTTCAGGGCGTTGCGATCGCTGTCGAAGATCCCGCGCCGCTTGCGGCGATCTACGCCCAGGTGCTGGGTGCGCCCGGTACGCCAATCCAGCGCGCCGATCTCGACGGCACTGGAATTGAGTTCGCCATCGGACCGCATCGCGTGCAGATTGTCGCGGCAAAGTCGGAATCGAGTCCGATCGCAAAATGGATCAGAGTCCACGGCGAGTCGCCGTTTGAAGCGAAACTCATCGCGACGGCCCAGGCGCGCGATCAAATCGATCCGATTCTGCTGGGCCGCGCCCGCCTCGGAATCGCGTGAGGTTCGAGGCCCAGGAGAAAGCCGCATGCCCGATGTAAGTTTTGGATTCACGATTCCGCAGCGCGGCGTGTTCTTCGGCGTCGCGACCTGGCCCGAGATGGTCGCGCTCGCGCGCGAAGCCGACCAGAACCCGCTGTTCGATTCAATCTGGGTCGGAGACAGCGTGATGGCGAAGCCGCGGCCGGAGTCGGTAGCGCTGCTCGGCGCGCTCGCGAGTGCGACCTCGCGGGTCAAGCTCGGCGTCGGATGCATGGCGAGTTTCCCGATTCGCGATCCGATCATTTTCGCCTACCAGTGGGCAACGCTCGACATGGTGTCAAACGGCCGGATGCTGCTCGCCGCGTGCACCGGGATCGTCGCGGGCGGCGTGAGCGCCAAAGAGGGCGCGGTGTGGGGAATCAAGGACGGGCAGCGCGGCAATCGGATGGCCGAGAATATCGCGATCTGCCGGCGCCTGTGGAGCGAAAACACCGTCAGCTTCAGTGGCAGGTACACCGCGTTCGAAGGCGTGAGTATCCAGCCGCGCCCGGTGCAGCAGCCATGCCCGATCTGGATCGCGGCGAATCCCGCGCCCGCGGCGGCCGACAAGCCGCTTGCGCGCGTGGCGAAAATCGCCGACGGATGGATGACGGTAAATATTTTTCCCGGCCTCTTCGGCGCGTTGTGGCAGAATCTCAAGGGCCATCTCGAAGGCGAGGGCAAGGACGCGGCGAAGTTCCCGAACATCGCGTATCACAATGTCAACATCGGGCCGCAGCGCGCGGCCTGTCTCGACGAATCGAAGCGCTTCCTCGACGAGTACTACGGGCCGGTGTTCGGGCCGCAGATGGTCGAAGCATGGACCGCGGCGGGCACGCCCGACGATTGCGCCGCCGATCTGCGTGCGCTGATCGCGAGCGGCGCGAAGGCGATCACGCTGCGCATCACGGGATGGGATCAACGCGGACAGTACGAGCGGCTGGTGCGCGAAGTGCTGCCGCGCGTGCGCGGCTGAACGCCGACAGCATCGCGGAGAGGCGTGTAGTATAGTCGCGTCGCCCATGGATCCCGCCCCGAAAATTCCGCGCATCGTAATCGGCGCGACCGGCAGCGGCGTCGGCAAGACTACCGTCACGGTCGCGATCCTTGGCGCGCTGCGCGCGCGTGGGCTCAACCTCGCCGCGTTCAAATGCGGCCCGGACTATCTGGATCCCACCTATCACGCGCGCGCTCTTGGACGGCCGTCGCAAAACCTCGACGGCTGGATGATGGGGCGCGAGGGTGTGCTCGCAACTTTTGCGCGCGCGGCCGCCGGCGCCGATATCGCGGTGATCGAAGGCGTGATGGGTCTGTTCGACGGCGCGACACCGGTTTCCGACGAAGGATCGACCGCCGAGATCGCGAAGTGGCTCGAGGCACCGGTGATCGTCGTCTGCGATGCGTACGGAATCGCGCGCACGGTATCGGCGATTGCCGCGGGTTTCGCGCGCTTCGATCCGTCGCTCAACGTGGCGGGCCTCATCTGCAATCGCGTCGGCAGCCGTGGTCATCTCGATTTGCTGCACGCGGCGAAGCCGGAGCTAACGATCGGCGGCGGATTTCCACGCAGCGACGAGTTGGCATTTCCGGAGCGTCACCTTGGTTTGCGCACCGCCGATCGCGACAGTATTCCTGACGAGAAATTCGTAGCATGGAGCCGCCTTGCCGAAGAATGGCTCGATCTCGATGCGATAATCTCGCTCGCACGATCGGCACCTGCGTTGGCGAACTCAATAGAAAGTGAAGCGCGCGAAGAACCGCGCGCGCGATGCAGGATCGGCGTCGCATATGATGACGCGTTCCACTTTTACTACGCCGATAATCTTCGCCGGCTGGAATCGCTCGGCGCGGAACTGATCTTCTTCTCCCCGGTCAGAGAGCAGACCCTGCCCGCCGTGGATGGGCTATATTTCGGCGGCGGCTATCCCGAGGTTCTCGCGCAAGAGCTCGCGGCGAATCATGCGATGCTCGATGCGGTTTGCGCCTTCGCCGCACGCGGCGGGCCGATCTACGCGGAATGCGGCGGGCTGATGTATCTTGCTGACGGAATCAAAACTCTCGATGGCAAAACGCATCCGATGGTCGGGCTGGTGCCCGGTGTGACGGTGATGCGCGATCGGTTGCAGGCCCTCGGCTACGTCGAAGTCGAAACGCGCGCCGCGTCGATCGTTGGTCCGGCGGGAACGAAATTTCGCGGGCATCAGTTTCGCTATTCAACGCTCGAACGAAATGGCGACGCGCGCGGTATCGAGGAAATTTACCGCGTCGCGCCGCGATGGGGCGGCGTGTCGTTCACTGAAGGTTATCGCTCGAACAATGTGCTCGCGTCGTATGTGCACGCGCATTGGGCTTCCAACCCAAACGTCGCCGAGGGATTGGTCGCGTCGTGCGTCCGCGCGCGCGCACGCTGATGATCCAGGGCACGGCGTCGTCGGTGGGCAAGAGCCTGCTGGTGACGGCGCTGTGCAGGATTTTTCGCCAGGACGGTATCGACGTTGCGCCGTTCAAGGCACAGAACATGGCGCTCAACTCCGCGGTCACACCCGACGGATTCGAGATCGGCCGCGCGCAGGCGGTGCAGGCCGAAGCCGCGGGAATCGCACCCACGGTCGAGATGAATCCGATCCTGCTCAAGCCCGAGCCCGGGATGCGCTCGCAGGTGGTGCTGATGGGCCGCGTCGCCGGCACGATGACATGGGGGCAGTACCATGCGCGGCGCGAGGAAACGACGCGTGCGATCGCGAGCGCGCTCGACACGTTGCGGCAGAGGCATGAACTCATTGTCATCGAAGGCGCGGGCAGTCCCGCCGAGGTGAACCTGCGCGCGCAGGACGTCGTCAATATGCACGTCGCGCAGCTCGCCGACGCGCCGGTCCTGCTCGTGGGCGATATCGATCGAGGCGGCGTATTCGCGCAACTGGTCGGCACGCTCGAGTTGCTAGACGCGGAAGATCGCAAACGAATCGCGGGCCTCATTGTGAACAAGTTTCGCGGTGACACGGAGCTGTTCAGGCCGGGCGTGGATTTCCTGGAGCATCGATGCGGCCTGCCGGTGCTCGGAGTCGTGCCGTTCATCCAGCAGCTTCGAATCGCGGACGAGGATTCCGTAGCGTTGCAGGATCGCGGTCGCGAGCGCGGCGGCGCCGAACTGCTCGATATTGCGATCGTAAAGCTGCCATCGATCTCGAATTACGACGATTTTCTTCCGCTTGAGCACGAGGCCGGCGTGAGCGTTCGATTCATCGACGAGCCGCGCGGCATCGAAGTGGCTGACCTGCTGATCCTTCCCGGCTCGAAGAGCACGGTGCACGATCTCGATTGGCTGAGCCGCAATGGATTCGCGGAGGCGATCGCGAGTCGCGCAGCGGCATCGCGTGCGATTCTCGGGATCTGCGGCGGATGCCAGATGCTGGCTGAGTCGATTGAAGATCCGGGGCGCGTCGAGTCCGAGCATTCGAACGTTCAGGGGTTGGGACTGTTGCCGCTGACGGTTCGATACGAAAAGGAAAAGCGGACGACACAGGTGCGCGCGATGCTCGCGGGCAATTCTTTTTTGGGCGCCCAATCCGCCGATCGACTTTCGGGCTACGAGATTCACCTGGGCCGCACGCATCTTCGCGATGGCGCGGCGCCGGCGTTCAGAATCGTGGAGCGAAACGGCGAAGCGATTGATCACGCTGACGGTGCTATGAGCGCGGATGGAAATGTCGTCGGCACCATGATTCATGGGCTTTTCGAAAGCGACGGGCTGCGTCGCGCGATGCTCGCGTCGCTCGCACGCCGTCGCGGTCTCGATTGGAAGGCGGGAACGATCGCATCACACGATGCGGAATACGATCGCCTGGCCGAGGTGGTGCGCCAAAACCTGGACATCACCACGACCATGCGGATCGCGGGTCTTCTTTGAATAGTAGGGTGGGCCCCACTACATCCCGCAAGAGATAGACGTACTGCGACTGCGAGACACGCGGGCTTCGACGAATTAGAATCGCGCCATGAGCACCGACGAGCATCGCAAGATTCCCGCTGATTTTCCGGCTGCGCCGCTTACGCTCGAGGGCTTCAGCGTGCTGCACCAGCTTTTTCGCGTGCGACGCGCAGAGTGGCGCTCGCTCGATGTGGCCGCGCGGACGCGCGCCGTGCAGGAGGCCGCATCGGCGATCGACGAGATGGCGCGGCGCGAGGACGGCGAATCCGCGATCTTCACGGCGCTCGGCCACAAGGGCGATTTGATGGTCCTCCATTTTCGCCGCAGCTTCGACGATCTTGCGGTTGCGCAGCGAACTCTTGCGAAGCTTCAGCTCTGCGATTTCCTCGAGCCGACGACATCGTACGTATCCGTGATCGAGATCGGTCTTTACGAGGCGACGCTCGCGCTGTTCGAGCAATTGCGCGATAAGGGCGTGACGCTGCGCTCACCGCAGTGGCGCGATGCGATCGCCGCCGAGATCGCGCATCAGCGCGAGAAGATCGCGCCGCGCCTCTTTCCGAAAATTCCTGAGCGCCGCTACCTTTGTTTCTATCCGATGGACAAGAAGCGCGATGGCGATGACAACTGGTATCGCCTGCCGATAGACGATCGCCGCCGCCTGATGCATGAGCACGGGCTCGTCGGCCGCCGCTTCGCCGGCGAGGTCACGCAGATAATCTCGGGCTCGATCGGCTTCGACGATTGGGAATGGGGTGTCGATTTGTTCGCCGACGATCCGCTGGTCTTCAAGAAGCTTGTGTACGAGATGCGCTTTGACGAGGCGAGCGCGTCATATGCGAAGTTCGGCCCGTTCTACGTCGGCATCCGGATGACGCCGGCGGAACTCGGCACGCTGTTTGAGGTTTAGCGCTGCTGGCTGGGAGAGCCGGACAAAAAATTACTACTAAGGCACGAAGACACAAAGTCAGAAAGTTATTTTCGTGCAGCACTGGTGAAGATTTTCCGCTCCAACTGACTTCGTGCCTTTGTGCCCTTAGTGTTTATTTCTTTTCTGTGCCCCCGCGCAGTTCTGCGAAGGTCTTCTCGACTTCGCCGTCGAGCGGGAACCTTCCGACATTCGCTTTCGAGAAAATCAGCTTGTCACCGACGAGCACGTCGAACTGACCTGATTTGCCGGGCGTGATTTCCGCTGCTTCGCCGAACTGCGATTTGAGTGAGGCGGCCAGACTGGCCGCGCGAGGCTTGTATCCTCAGGCCGCGCAATAAAGGATTCGTGTAGCCATAGTCAAAGGCTAACGCTTCGGCGCGCGGCGCTCAATCGAGGCTCACCTGAGGCTGACGAACACCGCGGCGGCAACGACCGACGACCACAGGCCGTCGCGATCGCCGATTGCGGACTGCGTGACGTTGCGCGTCGTGACGATCTTGTCCGACACGCGCCAGATGTCTTTGCGTTCGTCGTAACTCGCGTTGGGATCGAAATCGACGCCCAGGATCGTCGCGAGCATCATCGCGGCAAGATCCTCGGCGTAGTCGCCCGCCTTCTGGTCGGTCTCGCCGAGGCTGTGATGCTCGGAGAGGTAGCCGTAGTTGGCGGGATTGGCCGGGATCGCGACGCCGATCGACGACGCGACCAGGCGATGCGGCTCGTTGGTCGCGTTGTCGCTCATCACCGCGAAAACGATCTGCCCCGGCGCCAGATACTTGAGCCCTTCCTGCTGACTCAGCATCTTGCAGTTGGGCGGGAAGATCGACTTGACGCGGACCAGGTTGAACTCGGCGATTCCCGCCGCCCGCAGCGCCATCTCGAACGAGGTCAGCCGCTCGCGATGCCTGCCTACACCCTTGGTTAGAAAAACGCCTGTCGGAACCGGACCCATCTGTTTTCTGTCTCCGATCAGAGAGTGTTAACGGGTTTGTATTCGCCGAAAACCTTGCGCATCGCGTCCGAGATCTCGCCGGTCGTGCACCAGTTGCGGACCGCATCGACGATCGGCGGCATCAGGTTCGCGCCGTCGCGCGCCGCGGCCTCGACACGATCGAGCGCCGACTGCGCCGCTTGCGAGTTGCGCTCGGCGCGCACCTTGGCGACGCTGCGGCGTTGTTTCTGCTCGAGCTCGGGATTCACTTTGAGAATGTCCGTCGGCAGCTCGCCGCCGGCGGTGAACTGATTGACGCCGACGATGATGCGCTGCTTGGTTTCGATCTCGCGCTGGTAGAGGTAGGCGGAATTCTGGATTTCGCACTGCATGTAGCCGCGCTCGATCGCCGCGACCGCGCCGCCGAACTCATCGATCTTCGCGATGTAGTCGAACGCCTTCTTCTCGAGCTCGTTGGTCAGGCTTTCGATAAAGTAGGAGCCCGCGAGCGGATCGATCGTGTCGGCGACTTCGCTTTCATGGGCGATCAGTTGCTGCGTGCGCAGCGCCAGCAGCACCGACGATTCGGTCGGCAGCGCGAGCGCCTCGTCCTTCGAGTTGGTGTGCAGCGATTGCGTGCCGCCGAGCACGGCGGCGAGCGCCTGCACCGCGACGCGAATAATGTTGTTGTCCACCTGCTGCGCGGTGAGGCTCGAACCCGCGGTCTGCGAATGGAATCGCAGCATCATCGAGCGCTCGTCCTTGGCGCCGAACCGCTCCTTCATGATCTTCGCCCACATCCGGCGCGCGGCGCGGAATTTGGCGATCTCTTCAAAGAAATTGTTGTGCACGTTGAAGAAGAACGAGAGCCGACTCGCGAATTGATCGACTTCGAGGCCGGCCTGCAGCGCCGCTTCGACATACGCGATTCCGTCGGCGAGCGTGAACGCGAGTTCCTGCGCGGCGGTCGAGCCGGCTTCGCGGATGTGGTAGCCGGAGATCGAAATCGTGTTCCAGTTCGGCACTTCCTTCGAGGCGAAGGCGAAGATGTCGGTGATGATGCGCATCGAACCACGCGGCGGATAGATGTACGTGCCGCGCGCGATGTATTCCTTCAGCAGGTCGTTCTGAATCGTGCCGTTGACGTCCGTCCACGCGACCTTACGGCGCTCGGCGGTCACGAGATACAGCGCGAGCAGAATCGCCGCCGTCGAGTTGATCGTCATCGAGGTGGAAATCTTGTCGAGCGGCAGGCTATCGAGCAGGATTTCCATATCTGCGAGCGAGCAGATCGAAACTCCGACGCGGCCGACTTCACCCTCGGCGAGCGGATGGTCGGCGTCGCGGCCCATCTGGGTCGGCAAATCAAATGCGACCGACAATCCCGTCTGGCCCTGGTCGAACAGGTAGCGATAGCGCTTGTTCGATTCCTCGGCGGTGCCGAAACCCGCGTACTGGCGCATCGTCCACAGCCGCCCGCGATACATCGTCGGCTGCACGCCACGCGTGAACGGATACTCGCCCGGGAAACCGAGATCGTTGACGAGGTCGAAGCCATTCAGATCGTCGGACTCGTAGAGACGCTTGATTTCGATGTCTGACGTAGTGGCGAAACGTTCCTTGCGCTCCTTGCCGCGCTTGAGCGCGGGGGCGAGCTTGCGTTCCTGCCAATTCTTGCGGGCCGATTCGATGTTGCGATCGTTTTGCGCCATTGCTGCCTCGCGTTATTCGATCACGACCATGAGCGCGCCCTTTTCGACGGTCTGTCCCGCCTCGACCTTCACCTCGACCACCTTGCCGTCCTTGGGCGACTTGATTTCGTTCTCGAGCTTCATCGCTTCGATGATCAGCAAGCCCTGCCCCGACTTGACCTGCTCACCTTCTGTCACCAGCACATTGATGATTCGCCCGGGCATGAGAGCCTTGAGCTGAGCGGGGCCTGCCGGGCCACGCTTCTTGCCCGAGCCATGCGCACCGCGACGGGCCGCATCGACGACCGACAGCCGCGTCGAGCCGTGACGCGAACTGACGACGAGTTCCTCGCCGTCGCGCACCACTTCGAAATCGAACGAGCGGCTGCCGAGCAGGACCGAGAATGACAGCGGGCCAACACGGCGCAGATCGGCTTCGAAGCGCGTGCCGCCGAGACGCAGCGAAAAGGAATCCGAAGCCGTCTCTTCGACTTCGATCTCATGGTCAGTGCCTTCGAGCGTAGCAACGTATCGCATCGTGTCAGCGCCTCAACATGTCGAGCCGGCCCAGCATCCGCCACGACGACGACGGTCGAAATCCCGCCGCCCCCGCCTGGGGTTGAGCCGCGCCGTTGGTCTGCGGAGCGCGCTGCTGTGCGGCAATCGCAGCGAGAAAAATCGCGGCGAGATGTTCCTTGTCGGCGTGCAGTGCGCCGTTCTGCTCGGGATGAAATTCCTGCGCGATGAAATTGGTATCGAAGTCGCCCTTAATGAAGCGCGGATGCGTCATCAGCCAGCGATGAAAATCCAGATTGGTGCGCAGCTCGCCCGCGATCACGAATTCGCTGAGTGCGCGGCGCATCCGATCGATCGCCTCACCGCGCGTCGCGCCCCACACCGCGAGCTTCGAGATCATCGGGTCGTAGAAAATCGGAACTTCGGCGCCCGGATAAACGCCGGCATCGTTGCGAACGCCGGGGCCGCTCGGAAAGCGCAGCGCCTCGATCTTGCCCGGCGCGGGAACAAAACCAGCCGCGGGATCCTCGGCGTAGATGCGGCATTCAACCGCCCATCCGCGCTGCGCGAGATCTTTTTGCGTAAACGGCAGCTTGGCGCCGGCGGCGATCTCGATCTGCGTGCGCACGAGATCGATCCCCGTCACCATCTCGGTCACGGGATGCTCGACCTGGATGCGCGTGTTCATTTCCATGAAGTAGAAATTGCGATCCGCGTCGGCCAGGAACTCGATCGTGCCCGCGCTGTTGTAGTTGACGGCCTGCGCCGCGCGCACCGCCACCTCGCCCATCTTGTGGCGCATCTCGTCGGTGATAAATGGCGACGGCGATTCCTCGACGACTTTCTGATTGCGCCGCTGGATCGAGCATTCGCGCTCGAAGACGTGAACCGTGTTGCCGTGCTTGTCGCCCAGGACCTGGACCTCGATGTGCCGCGGCTTGCGCAGATATTTCTCGACGTAGAAGCGGCCGTCGCCGAATGACGACTTCGCCTCGCTCGCGACCATGCGCACGATCGAGCCGAGGTCCTTGTCGCCCTCGACGAGGCGCATGCCTTTGCCGCCGCCGCCGGCTGCGGCCTTGATCATGATCGGAAATCCGATCTTGTTCGCGATGTCGCGGACCTGCTCTTCGGTTTCGAGCGTGCCCGGCGAGCCCGGCGTGATCGGCACTCCGGCTTTCGCCATCAACTCGCGCGCTTTGACCTTGTCGCCCATGCGCTCGATGGCGTCAGGCGGCGGCCCAATCCAGGTGAGTCCCGCGGCTTCGACGGCGCGCGCGAAGGGAGCGCGCTCGGAAAAAAATCCGTAGCCCGGATGGATCGCGTCGGCGCCGGTTTTGCGCGCCGCTTCGATAATTGCGTCGGTTTTGAGGTAGCTTTCCGCAGCCGGAGACGGCCCGACCCAAACGGCGTGATCGGCCTCGCGCACATGGAGCGCGGCGCGATCGACGTCGGAGAAAACCGCTACGGATTCGATGCCAAGATCGCGGCAGGCGCGGATGATGCGCACCGCGATTTCGCCGCGGTTGGCGATAAGGATTCTTTTGAACATCAGTTTTTTCGGGAAGCCGCTCTAATGAAGCCGGCGCTCAAGTCCCGCACTTTCTTATACTTAATCCGTTCCAGCGTAGCGAATAAACCCGCACTGCCCCGCGGGTCAGAGGGGGATATTGCCATGCTTGCGCGGCGGATTGCGATCGCGCTTGTTCTCGAGCGCCTTGAGCGCCGTGATCAGCCGCGGGCGCGTGTCACGCGGGACCATCACTTCGTCAACATAGCCGAGCTCGGCCGCCTTGAACGGATTGGCGAACTTTTGCCGGTAGTCGTCGGTAAGCTGCGCGCGCTCGGCCGTGCTCATTTCGCCGCGATAGAGAATATTGATCGCCTGCTCGGGCCCCATCACCGCGACCTCGGCGGTTGGATACGCGAAATTGAAATCGCCGCGAATGTGCTTCGACGACATGACGTCGTAAGCGCCGCCATAGGCCTTGCGCGTGATCACCGTGACCTTCGGCACAGTCGCCTCGCAGAACGCGTAGAGCAGCTTCGCGCCGTGACGAATGATGCCGCCGTATTCCTGCGAGGTGCCCGGCAGAAATCCCGGCACGTCGACAAACGTCACTAGCGGGATATTGAAGGCATCGCAGAAGCGCACGAAGCGCGCCGCTTTCACCGAAGCGTCGATATCGAGGCATCCGGCGAGGAAATCCGGCTGATTCGCGACGATACCGACCGAGTAGCCGCCCAGCCGCGCGAAGCCGATCAACATGTTGTGCGCGAAGTCTTTCTGGATCTCGAAAAAATGACCGTCATCAACGACGCGCTTGATCAGGTCGGCCATGTTGTATGGCTTGTTGGGATTTTCCGGCACGATCGAATCCAGCTCGGGATCGCGCCGATCGTGATCGTCGGTCGTCGGCACGAACGGCGGGTCCTCGGTGTTGTTCGACGGCATGAAGGAGAGCAGCTCGCGCACGGTCTCGAGGCAACCCTGATCGTCGTCGGTTTCGAGATGGCAAACGCCGGAGCGCGTCGAGTGAGTATCGGCGCCGCCGAGGTCCTGCATCGAGACGTCCTCATGCGTCGTCGCCTTGATGACGTCGGGCCCCGTGATGAACATGTACGAGGTGTCGCGGACCATCACGATGAAGTCGGTCATCGCGGGCGAGTACACGGCGCCACCCGCGCACGGTCCCATGATCGCGGAAATCTGCGGCACCACGCCCGACGAGAGCGCGTTACGCAGGAAAATATCGGCGTAGCCGGCGAGTGAAACGACGCCTTCCTGGATGCGCGCGCCGCTGCCGTCATTGAGCCCGATCACGGGGCATCCGGTTTTGACCGCGAGGTCCATCACCTTGCAGACCTTCTCCGCGTATGCGCCGGAGAGGCTGCCACCGAAGACGGTAAAATCGTGCGCGAAAACGCAGACCTGGCGGCCGCCGATCGTGCCGAAGCCGGTCACGACGCCGTCGCCAGCGATCTTGCGCTTTTCCATATCGAAGTCGTAGATGCGATGGGTTTTGAACTTGTCGAGCTCGACGAAGCTGCCGGGATCGAGCAGGAAATCGACGCGCTCACGCGCGGTCATGCGGCCGTTCTGACGCTGCTTCTTGATCCGCTCCTCGCCGCCGCCGAGTTCGGCTTCGCGCGAGAGCTTTTGCATCCGTTCGAGATTTTCCTTGAGGCTCATCTATGGGGACCGTTCTTTTGCGAAAGATTTGAGCTGCAAAACAAAGATGGCGCGGTTAGCGCCACCGGCAAGATAGATACCGCATGTAACGCGGTCGTTAAAGCGTCGGCGCCAACACCACAGCGGGCACTTGGATGCCAATCGTCGCAGCATCAGGCTATGCTCGCGCGCAATTGCGATGGCACTCGAATCCAGAAGACCCCTCTCGCGTGGAGCGCTGGCGATGCTAGCGCTCGCGATCCTGCTCGGCGGCTTCCTGCGGCTGCATGACCTGGGCGCGCACGAGATAATGCTCGACGAAGGCGATTCGTGGCGCGTCGCAAGGCTCGAGAGTTCGCACGTGATGGTCGAACTGGAGCAGCACGACCAGGGCAAGCTGCCGATCTACTTCCTGATGCTCCACGGATGGATTCGGCTTTTCGGCGACGGCCTCGCGACGATGCGTATCCCGGGTGCGCTCCTTGGAACGGTCAACATCTTTCTGGTCTTCGCGCTCATGCGGACGCTGCTTACGCTGTTTGCTGAGGGAGCGGATCCTTCGCTGATCGAAACCGCGTGCGTCGCGGCGGCGCTTTTCATGGCGACCAACACCACGATGATGGCCGTCGATCGAACGGTGCGGATGTACACCTTCGTGGTTGCGATGGAACTGCTCCAGACGCTGTTCTTTGTGCGCAGTGTGAAACACGGCCGCACGATCGACGCCGGCGCCGCGACGCTCTTCGGCGCTTTGGCGATCGCGGGCAACTATACGGCGGTGATGCTGCTCTTCAGCGAGGGTGTTTGGCTTCTCGTGGTAGCGGCGGGGCGATCGCGTCTGCCGCGGCTCGCGCAGATGTGGTTCTGGCCGCCAGTCCTCGCCCTGGTTGGCAGCGCTCTCATCGTGGCGGTGCCGATCTTCATAGCGACAAACCGCTTCGATCCGCGGGTCGTCAACGCGGTGATTTCGTACGCTCCACAACCAGTGTGGTGGCCGATCGCGGACGCGGGTTTCCACCTCGGCAACGTGGTCGCTGTGCTCGCATGCGTATCACTGATCGGAATACGTGGACGATTCGGGGTCGGAATCGGGTTTCTGAGTTTCTGCTTCTTTGGTCCCAATCTCATCGTGTGGACCATCTCCGAGACGATCACTCCATTTGAGATGTTCCGCTACCTGCTGATCGCATTCGTCGCGGCGATGTGTCTGGCCGCGATTTTTCTTGCCTCGACGATTCCGTATGCGATGGTGGTGGCGGCAGCGATTGCCCTGTCATGCCTTTTTACGCCGTATCGCTACTGGGATTTGCCGGTGGCGTGGCGCGAGGCCGCATCAGCCGCCGAGCGGCTCAACACCGGGCGAGGACAGGTAGCAGTCGCGCCGTGGTTCGCGGAGAGCGTGGTGCGCTACTACTATCCCGAGGCGCGGCGCGCTGAAGTCGTCGGCACTGGAGGATGCGGCGGCGCGCCCTTTCTGATCCTGAGCGGCCTCCAATACGATCAACGCGGCCTGCGCGCGAAGCTCACGGCCTGCTATCCCAACATTTTGTGGCGAGAAAACTACGTCGAGCTGCGCGGCCGCGAGTGAACGCCAGGTCCAGTTCCACGCTTGGTTTTGGCAGCCGCCGCCGCCTTTAGGCGAGCGGTTGGCTTCGGGCCGCGCGACACGTTTGTTGTGCGCGAATTCGTTTTGCGCGGGCCTTCTTCTTCGGCAATCTTGTTGACCATTTCCATCAATTCGCGGAAGCGGTGGGGCTTGATTCCTAGTTCCACCGCCATCTCTTCTGCGGACTGGATGGGCCCTGGCCGAAGATAAATGAGCTTCTGCTTCATGGTTGCGAGTCTAAGAGGGTGGGGGACAGTTCAAAATCCCGCGCTCATCACCGCAGCGTGTGCGGCTCGAAGCCGGTGAACTCCATGCGATCGCCGGGGACGATCGCATGCTTGGCGGCGAAGCCGCCGTTCACTTCGAGCACATACTGCGACAGTCCGCGCACTCCCACGTTCTGCTGCGAATACGGCACCGCGTTGGCGACTGTGCCCAGCACGTGACCGCCACTTTCGGCGAAAATCATGTCGAGCGGAATTTTCGTGTTCTTCATCCAGAACACCAGTTCGTCCGGATGCGGAAAGACGAAGATCATTCCGGCGTTCTCGTCGAGATGGGTACGATACATGAGCCCGAGCTCGCGCTTGTCGTTGGTATCAGCGACTTCGACGCTCACCGAAGCGAGCGTCTTGCCCTCGGGCGTGACGATCGTGACGCAGGGACCATCGGTGCAGGCGGCGAGGACAAAGAACAGCAGGAGCGAGGTAACGATTCCGGCGAACTTTCGCATGGCGGCAAATCTTAACCGGCGCGCGAGTCGATCGGTAGCCTCGCGATTCTTCGTTACGCCACTTCGGGAGAAATTTCCTCGAGCTCGCGGCCCGCGGTTTCGGGCAACAGCATGATCAAAACCGGCGCGAGCATCCAGAAAACAGTCAGGTACTTGATCGCCGTCCAGTGCGAACCGGTCATACGATAAAGGACGCTTTCAAAGGCAAATCCCAGTGCCCCGCCGGTCGTGCCGGCGACCATGTGCGCCGAGCCGGCGGTCGAGCGATACGAGGTCGGAAACAATTCCGCCGTGAAGCTGCGCATGATCGTGCCAGATGCCATGTCGAAGAAAAGCTCAATCGTCCAGGCGGGCGCGATCGTGAAGCCCTTCGCCGAGTAAATCCAAATCGTGAGGAGCGGCGCCAGCAACATGAAAACCGCTCCCACGTGGCGGCGTCCGAAACGATCGCTCAGCCGGCCGGCGACGATATTTCCCAAAATCCCCAGTCCACCGCCAATAAAAAAGAGCGTGGTTACATTGGCGGGCGAGTAGCCATGCACTTCCTGCAGGAACTTGGGAAAAAACTCACCGGCGGCATTTCCGCCCATCTGGCTCAGAAAGGAAATCGTCAGCAACATCGCAAGCCGCCCCGGATATGCGCGCACCAGCGCCGCAAGCGGTTGCCATACGTTCGTCGGCCGATCTGCGCTCGATTCGACTTCGAAGCGCCGGCTCTCCGGAAGCACGCGCCGCAGCGGGATGATCAGGATGAGCGGAATCAGGGCCAGTGCGTAAAGGCCGCGCCATCCGTAGGGCACGATGTTAATCATCGAGAACACCAGCGCCGCGATACCGTAGCCGACCGAGGAAATTGCGGTCAGCAATCCCACCGACCAGCCGCGGTACTGCGCATCGATCTCCTCGATCAGGATCACCAGGGCGATCGTCGTCTCGGCGCCGGCGAAGGCCCGCGAAAGTACCTGGAAGATCACGAAGCTGCGTTCGCCCGGTGCGATCGCGGTGAGTCCGGTAAATATCGTGTAGCCGACGATCGTGTAGAGCAGCAGGCGGCGGCGCCCGAAGATGTCGGCGAGCGGCGTGATCGCCATCGACAACAGGTAGCCGAGGCGGATCATCGAAAGCATCGCGCCCAGATGCTCTTCGGCGATTTTGAGACTCTTCTGGATTTGCTTGAGCGCGAGGCTCAAGAGCGCAACGTCATATTGGTCGAAGAAGCCTGCGGTTATGGCGATCAGAAAGACTCGCCACTGGCGCGGTGTGAACGGCGGCGTCCGGCCGAAGAGCCCGAGGTGCAGGCTCTTGCGCTCCGCCTCGCCGTTGAGCTCGCCCGCGGCCGACAGTTCTGATTCAGGCGTTGCCATCGTTCGCCTTTACTCGAATGCCATCGGCATCGATTCGAGTCCACGCAGAATGTAGGAGCCTTTGTACGTGGGTTTGAAGCCGGGATCCTTGAGATTCAGATGCTTGAAGCGGTCGAACGTGGCGCTGAATGCGATCGTCGCCTCGAGCCGCGCCAGCGGGGCGCCGATACAAAAATGGATGCCCTCGCCGAATGCGACGTGATCGTTGGGCTCGCGCGTGATGTCGAAGTTTTCGGGATTCGGAAACTTTGCCGGATCGCGATTCGCCGCGGCCAGTATAATGAAAGCGATCGCACCAGCTGGAATCTCGCGCCCGCCAACATCCGCGTTCGATTTCGGAAATCGCACCGTCGATTGCACCGGTCCGTCGTAACGCAGCATCTCTTCGATCGCGCGCGGCAGCATTTCCGGGTTCTTGCGCAGAAGCGCGAACTGATCGGGATTTCGCATCAGCGCAAGTGTGCCGTTGCCGATAAGATTCGTCGTGGTCTCGTTGCCGGCGATCAATAGCAGCGACACGAAGTTCAGAAGGTCGACGGCGGAAAGTGCGTCGGCCTCGTGATGAGCCCGCACCAACGCGCTCACGAGGTCAGGCCCGGGATGTTGGCGGCGGTTTTCAATCTCGGCCTGGAAGTAATCGGTGAGCTCGTCGATCGTGCGCACCACGTCGGGCGGCGTCGGCGTACCGGGCAGATTGTTGCCGGCGTCGATCAGCTTGTCCGACCAATGCTTGAACGTCGCGTGCAAATCCGACGGCACGCCGAGCATCTCCGCGATCACAGTCACGGGCAGGACATTTGCCATATCCTTAACGATGTCGAACTCGTGTTTGCGCTGAGCTTCGTCGAGAATTCCCGCCGCGATTTCGCGAATACGCGGCTCCAACTCGCGGATACGCCGCGGAGTGAAATCGCGCGAGATGAGTTTGCGCAGGCGCGTGTGATCAGGGGGATCGACGCCAAGCAAATTGCGCGATCCGGCGAGACGGCCCTGGTATGCCTCCTTCGGCGGCGGCGGACCCATGTTCGAGAACGTCGCATGATCATGCATCACGCGAATCACGTCGGCGTAGCGTGCGACCAGCGCGATCTTCATCGCGCCGAATTCCATGATATGCGGCGGACCGGCGTGCAGCGCGCCGTAGTGCGGGTAGGGATTGTCGCGAAACGCGGGATCCCACGGATTGAAATAGATCGGCGCCTGCTCGCTCATCGTTATTCCTCTGCTCAGTCGATCGCCAGCGGCAATGAAGCAAGGCCTCTGAGAAAGTACGAGCCTTTATAATTAAGCGGCGCGTTCGGATCTTTTAGTCTGAGATTCGGAAAGCGCTCGACCGCCGAGCCGATCGCGATGCCAGCCTCGAGTCTCGCGAGCGGCGCGCCGATACAAAAGTGAATTCCAGCGCCGAACGCGACATGGTCGCGCGGTTCGCGCGTGATATCGAAACGATCGGGATCCGGAAATTGCGCCGGGTCATGATTCGCAGCGGCGAGAATCGCAAAGCATCGCGTCTGGGGCGCAATCACCGTGCCGCCGATCTCCGCCTCGACGAGCGCGCGCCGCACCGTCGATTGCACGGGCGGATCGAAACGCAGCATCTCCTCGATCGCGCGCGGCACAAGCTCCATGTTGCCGCGCAAGAGCTTCAGCTGATCGGGATTTTGCCCGAGCGCGAGCATCCCGTTGCCGATCAGATTGGTCGTCGTCTCGTTACCCGCGAGCAGCAGCAGCACCACGAACGCGAGCAGCTCCTCGGCCGTCATCGTTTCGCCGTCGGCGTGGGCGGCGACGAGGGCGCTTATCAGATCAGGCCCGGGATTCGTGCGGCGACGCTCGATCGCCTCAAACATATACGCGCGAAGCTCGTCCGCCGACTTGATGATGTCGTCAGGCAGCGGCATCCCCGGGAGAGTATTGCCGCCATGCACGACGGTATCGGACCAGTGCTTGAATTGCGGATAGAGGTCGCTCGGCACACCGAGCATCTCCGCGATTACCATCACAGGCAGCGCGTTGGCGAGATCCTTGACCGCGTCGAGCTCGCCCTTGCGCGCGGCGGCGTCAAGCAGGTCCTTGGCGATCTCGCGGATGCGCGGTTCCATGTCGCGGATTCGGCGCGGCGTGAAATCGCGCGCGACCAGACGGCGCAAGCGCGTCTGAACCGGGGGATCGGCGAACAGCATGGTCTTCGCCCCCCGGAATGGACCCTGATCGACGAAGTCCTTCGGGCGCGATTCAACGCTGGAAAATCGCTGATAGTCTTTCAGCATCGCGCTCACGTCAGCGAAGCGCGCGATCAGCGCCACCGGCCCGAACAGATCGAGGAGTTGCGGCGGGCCGGCGAGGAGCGGCTTATAGTACGGATAGGGATTCGAGCGGAAGTCGGGATCCCACGGATTGAAGCGGATCGGTTCGGCAGCCTGATTCATTTCGTCGTGTCCTTTTCGTTAATCCGCCTTCCGTTCTACCGTGCTCGTGAGGAGCAACTGCGATGCCATCCGGCGTCGTTTGATTCTCTGTGTTTTGCGCGTGCCTACGCGCAGTCGTGCCGCTGCGCGCAGTGCATCGCGTGCGCTAGATCGCCATCGGCAGGCTGCTCAGCCCGCGAAGGAAATACGATCCTTTGTAGGTGAGCGGCGCATCGGGATTTTTCAGTTTCAGATTCGGAAAGCGCGCGAGCATCGTTTCGAATGCGATCGTCGCTTCGAGCCGCGCCAGCGGCGCGCCGATGCAGAAGTGAATCCCCTCGCCAAACGCGACATGCTCGTTGGGCGTGCGCGTGATGTCGAAGCGCTCGGGATCGGAGAACTGCGCGGGATCGCGATTGGCGGCAGCGACGATTACGAAGATTCCCGTCTTCGCGGGCACCGAGGTTCCGGCGATCTCGCAATCGCGCAACGCCGTGCGAAATGTCGATTGCACGGGTCCGTCGTATCGCAGCATCTCCTCGATCGCGGTGCGCATCAGCTCGGGCTTCGCGCGCAGCGCCTCGATCGCCCCAGGATGACGCCCGAGCGCGAGCGATCCGTTGCCGATCAGATTTGTAGTCGTTTCGTTGCCAGCGAGCAGCAGCAGGACAACGAAGTTCAACAGCTCGTCAGCGCTGAGCGATTCTGAGTCGGCGTCGTGATGGGCGACGAGCGCGCTCACGAGATCAGCACCGGGATTGCTCCGGCGGCGCTCGATCTCGCGCGCGAAGTATTCACGCAGTTGAGAAGCCGCATCCTTGATTTCCTGTGGCATCGGCATCCCAGGCGCGGCGTTGTCGCCCTCGACGACCTTGTCGGACCAGCGCTTGAATTGCTTGTACTGCTCTGGCGCAACGCCGAGCAGCTCGGAAATAACCATCACGGGCAGTGGATTGGCGAGATCGTGCATCACGTCGAACTCACCGCGATTCGCCGCGTCGTCGACGAGGCGTGCCGCAATTTCGCGGATCCGCGGCTCGAGCTCGCGAATTCGGCGCGGTGTGAAATCGCGCGCGACGAGGCGACGCAGCCGTGTTTGAGTCGGCGGGTCGGAGCCGAGCATCGTAGGCGCATCGAGGAAGAGCGCGTTCTGCTCGTCGAAGCCCATTTCCTTCGGCTGCACACTCGAGAACGTTGCGTGATCGCGCAAGGTTGCGAGCACGTCGGCATAGCGCGCGGCGAGCACGAACTTGAATCCCATGTCGAGGATCCGCGGCGGACCGCTGAGCAGAGGCGTGTAATGCGGATATGGATTGGCGCGGAAACTCTCGTCCCACGGATTGAAATAGAAGCTCTGCGTTTCGGCCGCAACTTGCTCACTCATAGTTAATCTCCCGAGTTATGAGTTGACGCCAGCGAATCCATGCTTCGCAGCAGATGGATGGCGAGCCTTTTTAGAGTTTGCAGCGATTGCACGAATATCGGCGGATCGGCCTCCTGGTCGGGACTCAAGACCCGCTCCAGTGCCATCGATTCGAGAAAAGCAAAGATCGTCCCGAGCAATTCCATCAGCTCGAACTCGCGGCTCTCGGGCCAAGCGAGCACTGCCGCGAAACCGCGGACAAACCCCTCAGTAAAGCGCTCACTCGCGTTCCGCACCGCCTCTTGCAAAGCGGGATCGGTGCGGCTCGCGACGACCAGCTCGAGCCATGCGTAAAAAGTCGGGCCCTTGAAAATCGGCCACATCTTTTCGACGAGCTGCTCAAGGCGCGCCTCGCGATCGCCGGGGGGCGGTTCGGCCACGGCATTGCCGAGCTCGGCAAGCCTGAGAGTGAAAACATGCTCGAGGGCGCTTACGACGAGTTCGTCCTTCTTCGGAAAATGATGAAGCTGGGCGCCGCGCGAGACTCCCGCGCGCTGCGCGATTTCGGTCGTGGTGGTGCCGGCATAGCCGCGCTCATAGAGGCAGGCGACGGTCGCATCGAGCAGCCGGCGCCTGGTTTCCGCACTTCGTTCTTCTTGAAGCGATGACATTCTGATCCGTTGGGGAGAAAGTTCAGTTAAGGACTCAATAACAGTCAGACTTGATTGTTGCAAGCAGGCCTGATTGTTTCTTTTATCGTAGAGGACACCTGGGCGAGCGATGCGAGGCCTCTCTCCCGCGGCTGACGCCAACGGCGGAAGCCGCAAACCGGGAGAGGCCGCGATTCGATTCGCGAAGCGAACCGGACCGTGGGTGAGGGCGCGTCATCGCGAACGTTGGTGGGGAATCGCCCTCACCCGCCGTCCGATTCACGAGGTGAATCGAACGACGGCCTCTCCCGATGCGCAGCTACGGCCTTCGGCCGCAGCCGCGGGAGAGGCTATTTCAGCATCGGCGTGCGAAGATTTTTGAACCCGCGCCAGCGTGGTGCGGAACTCGGGGATCGCAGAGAGCCTTTCGATTTTCGAGGATCCGGCTTACTTCCCGCTGAAGACCGGGCGGCGCTTTTCTAGGAACGCGCGCACGCCTTCCTTGTAGTCTTCGCTGTCGAAGCAGCGCGCGACCATCGTGCCGACGGTCTTGGCGTCGCGTTCTTCACGATCGCGCAGGCTCTCCCGAATCGCGACCTTCGCCGCCGCCATCGTCAGCGGGGCGTTGGTCGCCATCTTGGTCGCGTAGTCGCGAACGTTAGCCTCGAGATCGTCAGGATCGACGACGCGATTGACGAGGCCCATGTGCAGCGCCTCGTCCGCATCGAAGAGCCGCGCCGAGAGCAGGATGTCGCGCGCATTGGCGGGACCCACGGTCTGCGTCAGCGCGTTCACGCCATCGAGCGGATAGGCAAGCCCGAGGCGCGCCGCCGGCACTCCCATCCTGGTTCCGCGAGCCGCGATCCGGATATCGCACGACAGCGCGACCTGCACGCCACCCCCGATACACACGCCGGAGATCATCGCGATCACGGGTTTGCGCGATTCGATCAGCGAGGAGATGGCGGCTGCCGGCGCGTCGCGATACTTGCGCGCCTGCTCGGCGTCGGAGCGCATGGCCGGGAACTCCGAGATATCAGCGCCGGCGATAAACGCCTCGGGCGTCGCGCCGCGCATGATAATCACGCGGACGGCATCGTCGGCCGAAAGCTCCGCCATGCCTTCCGCGATTAGCTGCCAGGTTCTAAGATTGAGCGCGTTGCGGACCCGCGGGCGGTTAAGAATCAGCCATCCGAGCGGAGCCTCGTGACGCACGAGCAATGGTTCTTGAGAATTGTCACTCACAGCGGGTCGCCTCTGCGCATAGCGGTTTATGGTTATAGTCGAGCGCGCTTCGAAATCGGATTTTGAGCATATTTGCGCGCTGGACGAAACGGTTTACGGCAGCAGCGCGCGGCGCAGATCGATCGCACGGGCCTTCGCCGAGGGCCGCGTCGCGGTGGCGCGTGTCGATGGAGTCGTGGGCGGCTTCGTTCTGACCGACCAGAATTTTTTCGATCAGGGCTTCGTGCGGCTACTGGTCGTACATCCGAATTTTCGCCGCCGCGGAATCGCCAGCGCCCTGATGCGCGCGGCCGAGCTCGATTGCCAGACTGACAAGTTGTTTACCTCGACCAACCAGTCGAACCTCGCGATGCAGGCGCTATGCGAACGGCTCGGCTTCAAGCGCAGCGGCATCGTCGAGAACCTGGATGAAGCCGATCCGGAGCTGATCTACATGAAGCGGATGGTCGAGCCTGGTCCTCGGCCATCCGACGCCGACGACGAGTGAGCCAGAACCAGGCGTTACCACGAAGGTCACAAAGGCACGAAGGATTTCTTTCTAGGTGACTTCGTGCCTTTGTGGTGAGTTCTGCTGATTGATGATGATCGACCTCCTCTATCGCAACTTCGGCAAGCCCCTGCTCTTCATGCTCGATCCCGAGGCTGCCCACCACATGACGCTGGCGATGCTCTCGGCGACGCCCGCTCTTTCGCCCGCGCCTGATCCGCCCGAGCTCAAAACAAAGCTGTGGGACATCGATTTTTCAAATCCGATCGGACTGGCGGCCGGGATGGACAAGGACGCGAGCGCGGTGCGCGCGTGGCATGCGATGGGACTCGGGTTTGCCGAGCTCGGCACGATCACGCCCCGGCCGCAGCCTGGGAATCCGCGGCCACGGATGTTCCGGCTGCCGGCGAATCGCGCGCTTATCAATCGCCTCGGCTTTCCCAGCGTCGGCATGGATGCGGTCGCATTTCGCGTCGCGCGGATTCGGCGCAGCGGGATTCCGATGAAGCTCGCACTCAACTTCGGTCCCAATAAGGACACGCCGCCCGAGGGCGTCGCGGCCGACTATGCGGCGCTGATGAAGTGTCTTGGCGGCTTCGCCGATTTCATCGTGATCAACGTCAGCTCGCCGAACACGCCCGGCCTGCGCAACTGGCAATCGCCGGAGCGGATGCGCGAGATCTTTTCTGCGATCACTGAGGCTGGAACGGCGCGCCCGCCGATCCTGATCAAGCTCGCGCCTGATCTCGAGCGCGACGATTTGCTCAGGATCTGCGGCTCGGCAATCGAGCTCGGATTCGATGGGCTCGTTGCGACCAACACGACGCTGAAGCGTGAGGCGGTCGGCGTCGTATCATCGTATGAAGGCGGACTCAGCGGGCGGCCGCTCCTGGAGCTGTCGCGCGGGCTTATCCGCGAAATCTTCCGGCATACCGGCGGGCGTATTCCGATCGTCGGCGTCGGCGGTATCGCGAGCGCCGAGGATGCGTATGGGCATATCCGCGCGGGGGCCTCGATGGTCGAGCTGTACACCGGTCTCATCTATGAAGGCCCGACACTGCCGCGCGATATCAAGGCGGGGCTCGTGCGCTTGCTGAGACGCGACGGCTTCGGCTCTATTGGCGATGCGGTCGGAGTCGACGCACGCAACTGACGAGCGGGATTAGCCATGACACAGGGAAAACCGAAGCTGCTTGTCGATTCGAAATGGCTCGCGAGCCATATCGGTGACGACAACGTTGTATTGATCGATACGCGTCCGGCGGCGGATTACTGGGTGGGACATCTGAGAGGCGCCCGCCACTTCGATCCCTTTCCGTTTCATTATTACGACACCACGCCGCGCGGGATTACCGAGTTCAACGCGCAGCTCGAATGGATCTGCTCGGCGCTCGGAATCACGGGCCGCGAGACGGTCGTGTTTTACGAGGAGCAATCCGGGATGCGCGCGGCGCGGGGTGTGTGGCTGCTCGAATACGCGGGGCATTCGAAGGTGAAGATGCTCGACGGCGGCCTCAAAGCTGCGGCGATGAAGCTCACGGAAAAGCCGGTGCGCATCGAGACGACGCAGTTCAAAGTGAAGCCGCGCGAGGAGGCGCTCGCAACGCTGCCGTATATCATCGAGCATCTCGGTTGCGCCGACATGCAGATCTTCGACGTGCGCAGCCCCGAGGAATATTTCGGCGAGCGCGTGCGCGCACGCTACGGCGGCGCGATCGCGGGGGCGATTCATGAAGACTGGACGGCGGCGATCGGCGCCGACGGCAAGGTCAAACCGGCGCGCGAGCTGCGCGAGCAATTCATCGGAATCGGGCTGAATCCCGAGAGCGAGATCATTCCCTACTGCCAGGGCGGTTATCGCGCTGCGCATGCATACATCGCCTTGCGCGCGGCGGGCTTTACCAACGTGCGCAATTACATAGGCTCGTGGGCCGAGTGGGGGAATCGGAGCGACGTTCCGATCGATCATCCCCGCCGCAAGCAGTGACGCTCGATGGCGTCGTCACGAATCTTCCTGCTCACCGGTTTTGCGCCGTTCGGCGGCGAGATCGTCAATCCCTCGTGGGAAGTTGCGCGCAGCTTCGACGGCGAGGAAGCAGGACCACTGCTGATAAAGTCGGTGCGAATTCCCGTTGGATGCGCTAAGGCCTCGACCCGCGTAACCGCTGCGATCGTGCGCTACAAGCCGCGCGCGATTCTGGGACTCGGTGAAGCAGGCGGCCGCACGGCAATTTCGCTCGAGCAGCTCGCGATCAATCTTGCCGATGAGCGCCACGGCCTCAGAACGAAAGGCGATCCCGGCGTGGTGCCGGTAATCAATGGCGGACCCGATGCATACTTCGCACGAATCGCGCTGAAGGCGATCCTGCACGAGCTCGATCGCGAGAAGATTCCTTCGGCGATTTCGTTGAGCGCGGGCGCTTACGCGTGCAACGCGCTGATGTACACGGCGCTTCATCTGATGCGGCGGCGCCCGCGCGTCCCCGTCGGCTTTATCCACCTGCCGTACGAGGAGCGCCAGGCGCTTCGGCATCGCGCAGTCGCGAGCATGCCGCTCGAAACGATGCAGCGCGCGGCGCGCGTCGCAATCGATACAATCGCGCGCAGCCTCTGACTATTTGATCGCGACCGCGTTGGGCGGCGTCGCGATTCCGCCTTCCAGATGCATCGGCACCGACACCAGCATGAACTCGTAGCGGCCGTCGCTCGCGCAATCCGCCGCGAGATCGTCGAGCACGAACTGCTCGCCGAGCGGCAGGCCCATCAGCGACAGCGTGCGATAGTGCAGCGCGCCTTCATCCTGGAACGACCACGGCCACGGCTCGACGGCGGGACAATCGGTGCCAATCGCGGCGACGCGGTTGTCCCATAGCCAGCCGACCAGCTCGCTTGACGATTCGATCCCGCAGGCGGTGAGATCCTCGAGCGGCGCCATCGCTTTTTTCTGCTCCGGCGATGCGCCCAGGTAGGCGCCCATCCAACCAGTGCGCACGAGCAGGATCGATCCGGGCTTAAGCGGTGTCTTCTGCGCGGCGAGCGCTTCCTTCAGGTCCTTCAGCGAATAGGAAGTCTGCTTCAGGGGGTCGATCGCGCGGCCCTGCGCCTGGGTGTACTTGCGCGCATCGATCAGCACGCCGCGGCCGACGACCTTGTTCGACCATTTGTGGATGCCGAGCTTGCCGCCCGTGCCGCCTTTGATCTGATCGTCGGTGACGCCGTTGTAGTAAGCCTTGTGGCGCAGATGGCCGACGTGGCCGAGGCCGTCCCACTGGCTGCCTTCCTGGGTGTTGTAGTTGTCGATCGAATCGTCGTGGCCGAGGAGACCGTATTGCTCGAAGCTCAGAATGGTGTGCTTGGCCGGATTGCGATTGAAGAGGGGAGGCGTCGCGTAGTTGATGGGAGTATCGAGGCGGAACACGCGGCCCTTCTTGACGAGACCGGCGGCTTCGATAATTCCATCCTCGGTCAGGAAATTGAGGCATCCGAGCTCATCAGTGTCGCCGAACACTCCCCAGTTCGATTCCGGCGGCGCGCCCTTTTTCACGGGCAGTTCGGAGAAGCGCGGGATTTTGTTGAAATCGATTTTCGGCATGATCGATGACCTCCGTCAGGGATGATGAGCTATTTGCTTGGAGTCCATTGGTAGAGCACGTCGGGTTCTTTTTCTTCGTTGCGCGATCCGTCGTTGAAATCAACCGCGACGAAGCGGCGGGCCTCGTAGAATTGGCGGGCAGGAGTATTGCGCTGGAAGGTGTAGAGGCGCAGCCGCGCCGGGCGAAGCTCTTTGGCGAGCGCGAGCAGGCGATCGCCGACGCCGCTGCGTTGCATCGCGGGTGCGATGAAAAGCTGATCGAGCATGTCTTCGCCCTCGAGCGCGAGGAAACCGACGATCCGCCCGCCGCTTTCCGCGACCCAGACTTCCAGGCGCGGCACCAGATAGTCGGAAACCCAGGCCCGGATTTCATCGTCTGTATGCACTGTCGGCATGTAGGCGGCGGCGCCGCGGCGCGAGGCGATATAGACCTCGGCGATCGCGGGCGCATCGCTCATGTGCGCGCGGCGCACGATGATCTCCGGCGAGGGCATCCGCACGATGTCCGCCACAGCAGGCCTTCGTGTCAAGCCGGGACTGGATGAACGTTCGTTGAGAATCTGCGATATTGCGATACGCTCATCATTGTGAGATACAGCACGAAACTAAGTGTCAACTCTTGTGTTCCGGGTGTATTCAGTAATCTTCTATAGTGTCGAAGATCGCGGGCGACGCGGTCAGTTGTGACGGGCTGAATAAGGAGGCCGCGTGTCGAAGCGATCAATCCTGACCAGACTTGTTGTTCTGATCCCTGCCCTGGTGCTCATGGGTGCGATGCTGGCGGGCACGATGTCATGCGGCGGCGGCCTGTTCCCGGAAGTGACCGCCACCGCGACGCCCACGAACACGCCGAGCCCCGGCACGGGTAACTTCGCCTATGCTACCGACCTCAATACGGCGAAACTTGTCCCCTTCGCGCGCAATACCACAACCGGATTTCTCACGGCCGGCAAAGCTCTGAGCGCAGGCGCGACCGGCTCGGGCATCGGGCCGAAAGGGATGGCGATAACTTCCGGCAACGACTTCATCTACGTTGCCAATGGCTCCGACAACAATATCTACGGCTACTCGATTGGCTCTAACGGCACGCCCTCGCCGCTCTCGACTCCATCGTTTCCTGAGGGTTCCGGCACCTCGCCGCAACAGATCACTATCGACGCCAGCGGCAGTTCGTTCATGTGGGTAACCAACTCCGGCAACGCCTCGATCACGAACTGGACGATCAGCTCCAATGGAACCCTGACAGGCAATCAGACCCAGTCAGCAATAGGGCTGTCGCAGCCGTTCGGGATCGTCAATGACGGCACCTACGTCTATGTCGCTGATCCCGGCAATGGCACCGTAAGTTCGTTCTCGATCTTGTCCGGCGGGCTGCTATCGGTGAACAGTTCCCAGCCCAGTCTTGGTACCGGCTCGCCGGGCAAGCCAACGAAGATCGTGCTCGATCCGAACGACAACTACGTGTACGTGGCGGACTTCAACAATTCATATATTTCCGCGATTGGAATTCTAACGGGCGGTATCTTGGCGCCTGCAGTGGCATTTCCAAGAGCAACGGAAACCCAGCCGTTTGGTCTCGGGATCACCGAGGTGAGCTCCGCAGGAACAACGCTGGACTATTTGCTGGTCGCAAACCAGGCGACGACCGTGAATGGCTCGTTCAATCCAATCACCACCCCTGGGACAGTGGGGACGCCGGGCAATTTCCCTGGCAATAACGTCAGCGTTCCGACCGGGCTCGCCGTCGCGCCGCAAAACAACTTCTTCTATACCGCCGATCAGAACGACGGCACGGTCGGCCAGTGGTCGATCGGTGCGAGCGGATGCGCGCAACTGGTGTGCTTCGTGCGGAAGGTTTTCACCGAGGGAACGAGCACCACGACCGGGCCATTCGACGTGATTCTGACCAACTAGCCGAGTCAGATGCTGAGGCAGGATTCCACGGCTAGCTGGAAGACGCGCTCGCGGGATTGATGGCGCATCCAGTCGCGATGGTCCCAGCGCTTGCCGCCGAGATCGTCGCCGCCATAAAGGATCTGGCCGAAGATCACGCGGCGAAATTGCGCGACGGCGAAGAATGCTGACGCTTCCATGTCGACCGTCAGGCAGCCCTCGTCGCGGCGCATCTTGAGCTTACCGCGCGTCTCGCGATAAATCGCGTCGGTCGTCCAGGTCTTGGCTTTGACGTAATCGATACCGTTGCGGCTGAGCGTCGATTCGATGGCGCGCAGCGCCCGCGGATGCGGCGCGACTTCGCGCGACGGCGGCAGGTAATGATAAGAGGTGCCTTCGTCACGAATCGCGGCGGTCGGAACGATCACGTGGCCGACCGCGATCTTCGAGTCGAGCACGCCGGCGCCGCCGCAGGCGACAAACTTGCGCGCGCCGCGCGCGATACATCGCTCGAGCATCGCCACCGCCATCGGCGCTCCGACGCGCGGATGCGCGACGGCGATTCGCTTGGCGCCGACCTCGATTTCATAGACTGGATGCCGCCCGCCTTCGCCCGTCGAGTGATCGATCTCGCGCGCGCCATTGCGGACCAGGTCATCGATCACATCCTGGAAGAAGCAGAGCACGCAATGCTGCGGGAAGTCGTGGCGCTTTTCGAGCCGATGCCGCGGCTCGATAATCGCGGTACGCGCGGGATCGAGCTCGAGCAGCGGAATCGAGTTGGCCTCGGGCAGCAGGCGCCCAGCGGCGCGCTTCGCACCACGGCGCTTAATCATTCAGCAGTGTCTAACATGGAGCGATTGCCGGGTCATTCATCACGCAGAGCCAAATTGTTCAGAAGGCGGCGCGCAGCGCGCCATCTCAATGGCGGGCAGGGACGCCCACCCCCACTGTTATCTTAGTCAATCAGAAGAGACTGTCTGTCATCCCGAGCGACGTCGAGGGATCTTGGAGGCCCCCAAAGGGGCCGGTGCCAGACATTGCGCGAAGCGCGTTCCTTTTCTGCCGTCGCGAGGAAGTCGCGGGAGAGGGTATCAGAGCGAATCGTCAGGAGGCAGCCATCTTGGCCTGCATCGCGGCGGCCTTGGCTTCCTTGGCCTTCTGCTTCACCTGCATCAGGGTCTGACGCAGCTTTTGCGGATTGATCGGCTTCTTGAAGAGCGCGCCTTCAAGGCCGCGCAGCCGGGTGCGCTTCAGGATGTGATCCTTGTCGTAGTAGTACGCCGTCATCAGGATCACCGGCAGCTCCGGCATCTCCTCTTTCACCTTGAGATAGAACTCGTAGCCGTCCATCTCCGGCATCACGACGTCGCTGATGACTGCATCAACCTTGACGTTGCGCAGGATGCCGAATGCCGCCGAAGGCAGCGTCGCGGTGTGCACGGTACATCGCTCGGCGCGCAGCAGGTCGCTCATCGATTGAACAATGGAAAGATCGTCGTCGAGCACGAGCACGGAGAATCCGTTGAGCGGCCATTCCTCGCCCGTCGTTACCAATTCGGGGCGCTTGGGCGCCTCGAGCGGCGAGGGCCTGGGCGCGAGGTCGACCATCCGCTTGCCCGCCAGATAGTCGCGGGTCTCGTACTCGCCCTTGCGCGCCATTTCGTCGAGCCGGCGCACGATCGCCTGCACGCGTTCGACCGAATGGCGAATCGATTCCATCCGCTCACCCTCGACCACCTTTTCCGCATCGCTCAGGTGCGACTCGAGGTCGCGCGAGACGAGGTCGAGATTATTGATGATGCATTCGAGCGGGTTGTTGATCTCGTGCGCGAGACTGACCGCGATCTCGCCGGCGGTCGCGAGCTGCTGCGCCCGGCGCATCCGGCGGATGTCCCGCGCGAAGCCGATCGAGCCAACTTCCTTGCCGTCCTCGTCGTAGATCATCGCGCCCGAGATCATGACCTGGATGGGCTCGCCTTCTTTGTTCCTGAGGATCGTCTCGTAGCTGCCGATACGGCCTTTGACGGGCGATTCGCGCATCGCGCGCATCACACGCTTGGCTTCCTCGAGCGACGAGTAGATCCGGGTGACCTTCTGGCCGATGATCTCGTCGGCAGTGAAGCCCAGGTTCTGGCGCGCGCCGTCGTTGTAATAGTTGATGGTTCCTTCGCGATCGACGGCGATAATAATGTCGGGCGAGCTCGCCAGGAGAGTTTTGAAATATTTCTGATCGAGCGGAAGCATCGGTTTTATCTTTGTTTGGTTAGTCGTGCTGTTGCAAACGTTTGTTATCCCGCCTGTACACAGCTCAACGCGCTGCGCGAGGCCGGAATTTAGGAATCGTCACTTCATCGCTCAGTTTCTCGAACGCGACCTCGACCGGCATCCCGATCTTGATCTCATGCGGCTTGACGCCGAGCAGGTTCGAGGTGAACTTGCATCCTTCTTCGAGCTCCACCACGACCACCGCGTACGGAACCTCGGCGGCGAAGCCGGGATGATAAACCTGGTGCATGATGTTGAAGCTGTAGATCGTCCCGCGGCCGCTGACCGGCGCCCAATGCGATCGCGTCGAGAGGCAGTTCGAGCACAGCTCGTAAGCCGGGAAGCGCAGCGTGCCGCACTGGTCGCACTTCTGGATCATCAGGCGCCCCTGGCGAGATCCTTCAAAGAACTCCGCCATATTGGGCGTGATCGCCGGAATAGGTTTGCTCAGCTCAGCCATACAATTGATTCGGATTCGATACGGCGCGTGGCGGGAGGCCACGACGCGTGTCGCTCAGGGGTTCGCCCCGAGGACGAGAGTCGAGTGCGTGGATAAAATACCGCCGTTGCCGGAGATCAGGCCGATATCATGCTTTGGCACCTGCCGCCTCCCACCGTCACCGCGTACCTGGATGACGCCCTCGCTGACCGGCGTCATGCCCCACATATAAAAAGAACTTAGCTGACCGCCTCCCGTATTCACGGGCAGCGAGCCGTTGGGCCCGATGCGCCCGTCGGCCACGAACGGACCGCCTTCACCTTTCTTGCAGAAGCCGTAGTCTTCGAGCGTCACCAGGACGGTGAAGGTGTAGCAATCGTAAAGTTCGGCAAAATCGACGTCCTTCAACTCGATTCCCGCCATCTTGAAGGCGGTTCCCTTGGCGATCGGCGCGCCCGAGATCAACGTATCCATCGGATCGCCTCCCGGATGCCCTTGCGCCATCCCTAATATATAGACGGGCGGACGCCTTAAATCCTTCGCTCGCTCGGCAGAGGTGACGATTACAGCCAGACCGCCATTGGAGACGAGACAGCAGTCATAAAGATGGAAGGGCTCCACGACCCATCGCGAAGCGTGGTAGTCCGCCATCGACATCGGCGAGTCGTAGAACTGGGCGTCGGGATTCATGTTCGCCCACTGACGCTGCGCGACGGCGATCGCGCCCAGATGCTCGCCGGTCGTGCCATAGAGATGCATATGCCGCCGCGCCACGAACGCATACGCGGCGTTCACGCCGAAAAGCCCGTAGGCGGCGTTGAGGCCGCGCGCGAAGCCGTAGGCCGACGCCGATCCTCCACCCTTGCCCTTTTCTGGAGAAGGCGGCTTGAGCGGAGCGTCGGCGAATACGCACGCGACAACCTCGGCCATCCCGGCCGCGATCGATTGCGCCGCGTGCATGATCATCCCGGCCGCCGTGGCGCCGCCGATGTTCATCGTCGCGCTCAGGCGCAGGTCGCGCAGGCCCATCGCCTGCTGCATCGTGAACGACGCCATCGTCGCGTCCATCCACGTCACTCCGGGGTTGACGATCAGCCCGTCGAGGTCAGTGCGCTTGAGCCCCGCATCAGCAAGTGCCAGCTCAACCGCATCGACCGCGAAGCCCATCGCCGAAGAATGATCGAAGTTCTTGCCCATGCGAGTCTGGCCGAGACCCGCGATTGCGCATTTGGCTCTGAGGCTCATGACGAGTTCCTACTTACGCTAGTTCTGGACGGCACGCCAAGCATTCTGCATCGCGCAATTAGCAATACTATAGCACGACTGATGGCGCATTTAAGCGATCTTAATGACCGCTCGGGCGGGCGCCGGCCGAATCCGAATCCGATCGTCAAGGGGAACGTCAAATATTTGCAACCGACTGTTGAGAAAAGCGTCATACCTCTTGGCCTACCTCGTGTGCGTTTCGTATTCTATTTGGTCGGTTGCCAAGGTCCGGAGCTTGACCCTAGAATTGGCATTGGGAGATTTAGCAAATGGCAGAGCCAGTTAGCTTCGAGGCGCTCGCAAGCAGCGAACATGTGCTGTCGAGCGCTGAAAACTTCGTTCTTTACGTGCTCCTCGAGGCTACTGCTCGCGGAAAAGGCGGGGGCGGGCGCGTTCCGCTGAACCTGGGCGTCGTGATCGATCGCTCTGGCTCGATGTACGATGAGCGTCGGCTCGAATTCGTAGTCGATGCGGTTAAATTCCTCGCCGACAATCTTAATCCTGAAGACTCGGTGTCAATCGTCGCCTTCGCCGACAAGGCGCAGGTGATCGCCACGCCCGAGCAGGCGCGCGACAAGAATTTCGTCAAGCGCGCCATCGACGACATCGATTTGCTCGAAATCGGCGGCGGCACGCAGATGGCGCTCGGGATGCGCGCCGCGATCGACCAGGTCAAAAAGGGCCTCAGCCCCAACAAGCTCAATCGCGTGCTCGTGTTAACTGACGGTCAAACTTACGCCGAGACCGAATGCGTCGAGCTCGCCGCGCAGAATCACGAACAGATTTCTTTCTCGACGATGGGCGTCGGCGTCGAGTTCAACGAGAAGCTGCTCCAGCGCATCTCGCAGGATTCCAACGGCAAGTATCATTTCATCGGCGACCCGGCCGAGATTCCCGGCATCTTCGAGGACGAGCTGCAGGGCCTGCGCTCCGTATCGGTCCGCAATGGCCGTATCGACGTGACGCTGTCGCAGGGCGTGCAGGTGCGCGAGGCATTTCGCGCGTCGCCCGAAATCTACGGCCTCGGCACACCGATGGTCGCCGACGATCGCAACATCAGCTACGAGATCGGCGATCTGCAGGCCGGCGTCCCGGGTTCGGTGCTGCTGACGCTCGTGCTGCCGCCGCGCAAACCGGGCCCCGTGCGCGTGCTGCAGAGTACGTTTAGCTACGACGTTCCGGGTGCGAATGCGGGCACCGCCAATATCGATCTGGCCGTCGAGTACACGCTCGATCGCACGCTCACCAGCAAGCGTAACGGCCGCGTCATGAATCTCGTCGATCAAGTATCGATCGCGAAGCTTCAGACCAAGGCCGAAGAAGAACTCAAGTTGGGCAACGTCGATCGCGCGACGCGCCTGCTCGGCAACGCCCTGCAGGGCACGCAGCGGATGGGCAACGTCAAGGCGACGCAAGCGCTCGCGGGTCTGATGGATCAGATCAAGAAGACGCAGACGCTGCAGACCAAGGCGGCCAAGACCACGCTGCTCCAGGCGCAGGCCGTGGTCCGCAAGACGCAGATGCTCGACCCCGATGCTCTCAAGGAATTTCAGACTAAGAACGGCAACTAAAATATCGACCAGGTATCCTGAGTTAGGCGCGCGATGCGCTACTTACAACCGGCGAGGACTTTAAGATCATGATCAAATGCGGCGAATGCGGCTACGAGAACATGGACGGACTCGACTATTGCGACGGATGCGGCGCCAAGCTGGCCGGCGCTCCCGCGAGCTCGAGCGAAGCACCGGCCTCGACGCCGCCTGCTGCCGAGCCTGCAGCGCCGGAAACTCCCGCGGTTGAAACGGCGCAAGCCGCTCCGGAAGCCGCCGCGGTTGAAGTTCCCAAGTCGGACGCGCCTACCGGTGAGATTAAGCCCGAGGTCGCAACTCCCGCGGCCGAGCCTGCCACGACACCTTCCGCTATGGCGACATTTAAGGCCAAGCTCGCCGTAGTTCGCGGCGGCCGCAAAGGCCAGGAGTTCCCGCTCGAAGATGGCAACAACCTGGTTGGCAGATGGGATCCCGATACCGGCTCGTTTCCCGAAGTCGATCTCGATGCCGACGATCCGGAAGCCAAAATCTCGCGCAAACATGCGCTGATTAGAATCTCCGACGGCAAGATCACGATCGAGGATATCGGCAGCCTCAACGGCACCTATGTGAATCGTCAGCCGCGCATGGCGCCGGGCGCTCCGGTAGAATTGAAGACCGGCGACGAGATCATCATTGGCAAAACCTTTTTGAAGTTGACGGTAGAACCGATTTCCTAAGATGTGAGGCTGCCTGCGCGCGGAATTGAAAGGCCGCGCGCAGTGAGCTCGCCGTATCGATACATTCACGATGAATCCGGGACAGGAGCTCACCGAGGGCCATCTTCTTGACGGCCGCTATCGCGTCAAGAAGGTGCTGGGCGTGGGCGGCATGGGACGCGTTTATCTATCCAACGATACGCGCCTCGCCAACCGCCCCGTCGCAGTCAAGGAAATGATCGTCGGCGACGGAATCGCCGAGAAGAAAGCTATCGAGGACTTCACGCGCGAAGCGAACGTTCTCGCGCGTCTTGCTCACCCCGGTATCCCGACGCTCATCGATCACTTCGCTGAGAACAGCCGCAATTACCTGGTGATGGAATTTGTCGCCGGCGGCGACATCCAGCACATGCTCGACAAGATGGGTCCCAAAGCCCGCCTGCAGGAAGATCAGGTGCTGCGCTGGGCGCGGCAGATGCTCGATGTGCTGGACTTCCTGCACGGGCAAAATCCGCCGATCATTTATCGCGACCTCAAGCCCGGCAACATCATGATCGACAAGGACGGCCGCGCGATGCTGATCGATTTCGGTATCGCGCGCTTCCTGCCGCCCGGCGGCCGCGGCACTCAGATCGGTTCGGTCGGCTATGCGCCGCCCGAGCAGTACATGGGCAAGGTTGAGGCGCGCTCCGATCTCTATTCGCTCGCGGCCACGATGCATCATCTGCTCTCCGGCCGCGATCCGCAGCTCGAGCCGCCGTTCAGTTTCCCGCAACTCCGCGACCTCGCGCCCGAGGTGTCGATCAAGACTGCGGAGGTCATCACGCGCGCGCTGAATGACGATGCGACCAAGCGCCCATCGTCGGCGAAGGAAATGCTGCGGATGCTGCCCGAGCCTTCCGATCGTCCGGCGACAGGCAGGCCCGGCGCGCCGATGTCTTCGATGGCGACTGTGATCCTGTCGAACAGCGCGCCGAGCACTCCCGCGCCCACGCCGCGCACGATCGCACCTTCGACCTACACGCCGCCGCGTTCTACCTACACGCCGCCGTCCTCCGCGGTTCCGCGCAAATCAGCGGCCTCCTCGATGCCCACTGTGGTGCTGTCGGAGAGCGCGCCGCCACTCTCGGTCCCGAGCGGCCCATCGCTCAAGCATGAATCGGGCAAAGTTGCGCAGGAACTTGAGCGCGCAATCAAGCTCAAGAGCCGAGCCAAGGACCTTATCTCGCGCGGAATAAAAAGCGGCATCTCGGCGATAAGCCAGCAGCTCGATTCGTCGCGCGTATCATCGACCGCCAAGACTGCGGACCTCTCGCCGGTGAGCGGCTCGGCGCTGCGCTCGCAATACGCAGCTACGGCGGACCGATCCCCGGCCACCACGGTACCGCAATCGAAACCTTTTCAGCCGAGCCTGCCCGGCGCGTCCGCATCGATCTCGGCTGCCAGTGCGTCTTCTAGTAGTGGCGGGGTCGACACCGCGAAGTTGATTGCTCGTGGAGATACGACGGAATTCGGAATTATCGGGATGCGCGCCGTGATCGGACGCTCGATCGACGGCACCGAGGCGCTCGATATCGATCTTGGCGCGCTCAAAGGTCAGGCCGATCGCGTCTCGCGCCGCCATGCCGAAATTATCCGGCGCGGCGCGGACTTCTTCATTCGCGATCTCGGCAGCACCAACGGAACTTTCATCGCGGGCCGTGGCCGGCTCGGGCGCGATCAACTCTACAAGTTGAAAGATCGCGATCAGGTGGTGGTAGGCGGTGCTATACTTCAATTTCGACGAGGCTAGCGGTGCATGATCACCTGCCCTGAATGCGGCCAGGCAGCTCCCGACGGCGCGAAATTTTGCGATCGATGCGGCCAGGGGCTGAGCGCCGCGGCTGCCGCGCCGCCGCCTGCGACGCGTCCCCTAGCGCTCAAGCCGGGCGCGAAGCTCAAGGGTGTCTATGAGATCGTCGAGGTTGTGGGACAGACCTCGATCGAAAATCGCTACCGCGTGAAGCGCGATCGCGACGGCCAGACCGAGACGCTGATGCTGCGCGAGCGCTTCGGACCCGGCCTCGAAGACGCCGAGGCCGAGGCGGAAGCGATCGATCCGCCACAACCGGAGCCGCCCGCGCCCGTCGTCGATCCCAATGGTCCGCAGGCGAAGACCGCCGAGCTGAAGCCGATCGCACCGCCGCCCAGCGAAACCAACGGCGCATCTTCGACCAATGGCACAGCCCCCGAGGCCGATGCGCCTCGCGCGGAACTGCACGCCGCCCCCGAATCGCAAGCCACGACCGAATCTGGCGAGGGCGTCGTCGAGCTCGCCGAGGCTGACACCGAGCCCCTGGAAGCCCCCGCAGAAGAAGTGGCGCCCAACGAGCCGCCCGCACCCGAGGATTTGGGCGAAGTCTTCGGCCGCGTGCTCGCGCTCTCGATGACGCTCACGCATCCCGCATTTCAGCGCGCGCTCGCAGGCTTTGCCGACGACGATCGCGTGTACCTCGTCTATGCCGATGAGCAGATGCGCCCCGTTCATCGCGGAGCCAAGCCGATGAGCGAGGCCGATGCTATCGCGGCCGCGATCCAGGTCTGCCAGGCGATTTCGTTCGTGCATCGCCGTGGACTCCGGCTCAACGACATCTGCCCCGAGTCTGTCCTGCTTTCGTCCCAGGGCCGAATCAAAATCACCGGCCTCGATTACGTCAGCAACGACAACGAGCTTCAGTCCGAACCGATTTTCAATGACGGCTACACGGCGCCCGAGATTTATCGCAGCAAGCGGACCGACAAGCGCGCCGATGTGTTCTCGGCCGGCGCTCTGCTCTATTCGTGGCTCACGGCGGAGCGGATCCCGAGCGAAAGCTGGCGTGAGGAAGCCAGCGAGGTGCGCTTTTACCCGCCGCATGTGCTGACGCCGAAACTCGAGCAGGCCATTCGCCGCGCGATTGCATTCGATTCCAAGGATCGCTGGCCGACAATCGACGATTTCAAAGGGGCCCTGACCAGCATGACCGGCAACGTCAGGCTACGCGCTGCCGCGATGACCGACGTGGGCATCGTCCGCGAGCATAACGAAGACTCCGTGATGGCCGTCGAGTACGTCCGCGAATCGTTGGTCGATCCTGCGCAGAACCATCTCTTTGTCGTCGCCGACGGGATGGGCGGGGCAGAAGCCGGCGAAGTCGCATCGGCAATTGCCGTAGCGACGATCCGGGATTATGTTGAAACGGCACTCGAAGGGTCGGACTCCAGGAAGCCGGAAGTGCTTCTTGCCGCCGCCCTCGAGGCGGCGAATCAGAAGATTCTGGACTACGTGGCAGCGCATCAGGAGTCGCGCGGAATGGGCTCAACCGCGGTTGGCGCTCTCGTATTGCCGCCCGATGCGGCCGTCGCATGGGTTGGAGACAGCCGCGCGTACTTCCTGGACAGCGGCCAGCTGCGCCAGGTCACCAAGGACCATTCGCTCGTTCAGCGCCTGGTGGATATCGGACAGATTACGGCCGAAGAGGCGCGCACTCACGAGCACAAGAACGTGATCACACGCTCGCTCGGCGCGCGCCAGACTGGGCCCGCAGGAGCAGAGGCGATCGCGCTCAAGCTCAAGCGCGGCGACCGCCTGCTGCTGTGCAGCGACGGGCTCACGGCGCACGTTGACGATAATGAAATTGCAATGATTCTCACGCGACACGGCGATCCGTACGACGCCGCGCGCGAACTGGTCGTGGCCGCGAACGCTGGCGGAGGAACCGACAACGTCTCGGTAGTTGTTGTATTCGCGAGCTGATGCGTGATGGCTGATACGCAAGGAAATGCAGGCCCGCTGACGCCGGGCACCACGCTCCAGAACCGCTACTTCATCGAGCGGCTCCTGGGCGGTGGCGGCATGGGCGTGGTTTACCTTGCGCGCGATCAGCGGCTCGCTAATCGTCCCTGCGCCATCAAGGAAATGGTCGATCACTTCATCGACCAGGCGCAGCGCATCGAGGCCAACGAATACTTCGCCCGCGAAGCCGACACGCTCGCCCAACTGAAGCATCAGGCGATCCCCTCGATCACCGACCGCTTCGACGACAAGAATCGCCATTACCTCGTCATGGAATATGTCGAGGGACGCAATCTCGAAGAGGAGATCACCGCCACCGGCCAGGCGCTCTCCGAGAGCCTCGTGATCGACGTCGCGCGCCAGCTATGCGACGTGCTCGCGTATCTGCACGGCCTCGTCCCGCCGATCATCTACCGCGACATGAAGCCTTCGAACGTGATGCTCACGCCGAAGGGACGTGTCGTGCTGGTGGACTTCGGTATCGCGCGGCTGTTCAAGGCGGCGCGCAAAGGCACGATGATCGGCACGCTCGGCTTCGCGCCGCCCGAGCAGTACCAGGGCACGGTCGATCCGCGCAGCGATATCTACTCGCTCGGCGCGACGCTGCACTTCGTCCTTACCAACCGCGATCCTGAAAAATTCCCGCCCTTCAGCTTCCCGAAGATCAAGGAGCTGATGCCGAACGTGTCGGACAACCTGGCCGGCGCGATCGACGCCGCACTCGCCTATGACGTGAACCGCCGTCCCGCGACTATCCAGGAATTCCGCGACATGATGCTCTATGGCCGCGGCCTCGAGCACACCGGCGGGCTCCACGTCAGCGCGACCGGCGGCACTGGCGGACTGTCGTTCAGCGACGAAATTCACGATGACATGGAGTATGTGCGGCCGAAGCCGCGCCGGAGCGGGCGGCGCGCGGTCGCGCTCATCACGTTTTCGATTTTTCTCGCCGGCCTCGCCTTCGGCGCGACCTATATCTACTCGAATCCTGAATTGCAGTCGCAGCTCGGACTCAAGCCTCTCATCGACAACCTGCCGTGGAAGCACGAGGAGCTCGTCAATCAAGCGCGCGAGCATCCGCTCGAATTCCAGCAGATGACGCTCGCGCTTTCGACTCGCGATGGCACCGCGATCAGCGCTCCACAGTCGAGCTTCTCCGACATCGATCTGACCAATGCCCACTACCTGAAGTGGACGGCAAATTTCAAAAACGGCCTCGCCGGACTCGAGGGCCGCGACGAAAAGGTCGAGGCCAAGTTCTACAGTCCGAGTGGCGGCGACCCGATAACGACCAGCTCGCAGCAGAGCTATGTCGGGCCAAGCGACAAGACCGTGGAGTTCAGCGGCGTCGCGCTGATGCCGACGATGACCGGCAAGCCGCCCGGCGCCTACAAGGTCGCGCTCTACGCCGACAATCAGCCGCTCGCCGAGCAGGCGTTTATTGTCACCCAGGACCTGAGCGCAAAGGCCAAGGTCGACGCGGCGGAAAAAGAAGCTGACGATGCGATCAAAGCCGAAGAGCGAAAGCGCGCCGAGGAAGCCAAGCAGCTCGCGATGATCGAGAAACGGCGCGCCAAGCCGCTCGCGCTGCGTGAGATCTCATTTCGCAACACAACCAAGACCGGCACTCCGCTGTCGAATGCGTCAAGCAGCTTCGACATATCGAAGGTGCTGTTCATCGGATGGCAGGTATCGTTCGACAACGAGCTCTACAAGCTTGAGTCGAGCCAGTACCGCCTCGATGCCGCGTATATTGCGCCCGACGGTAGTACGCTCGGCGCCGTCAATGACTTTCAGCAGGTCTCGCCGAATCAAAAGACCGTCACCTTCAGCGGACGCGTCGGCAACTCAAAAGGCGGCGCATTCCTGCCCGGGACCTACACAGTCAACTTTTATTTGAACGGGCAGTACTTCGCGGAGAAGAAATTCAACGTCGCCGACAATGGCGCAGCGACGTATTCATCTGGCGGCGGCAGCCCTGGCTATGGCGGCGGGAGCAGCTACGGCGGAGGCAGCGGTTACAGTGGCGGCAGCAGCGGCGGCGGATTCCCCAGCGGCGGCTATGCCTCAAGCGGCGGCAGTGCCAGCGGGTTCGGCGCCAGCGGCGGCACCGTCGATCCGGGGATGCTCGGACCGATGCTCGCAAACGGGAGTATCAGCGGACTCTCCGGCGGAGGAAACGCGCAACTCGAATTACGTCTGAGGCCGCAGCCGAACGGCTTCCTTCACGGCGAGCTGGTGATTCATAAGCCCGGATTCGGCCTCACTCCGATTGAAGGCTACGTGCGCGGCAACCATTTGCAATTCCAGGTGCCCTACGGCACGGAGACTTATTACTTCGAAGGCGCGCGCTCGAGTGACACGCTGGCCGGCAAGTTCGAATCGACGCCGTCGGGCACACACGGCACCTGGACCGCGCAGGCTAACTAATGTGCATCGTCTCGGACGCTCGCCCGCGGGTTTCACCGATCAACACAAACTGATTCTTCTGCCGCGGCTGATTTGCGCTTGAACCTGAAATCGCGCCGCGCAATTCTTATCGACGGTTAGATGGCTAGTAACGTTTCGAGTGAGAAACTGCTCTTCTATGCCGCCGCGGGCGGCCTTGGCGGATTTGCGGCGTGGGGCGCGGCCGAGCCCATCCTGGGCATCCATTCGGTCTATGCGCGCGATATCCTGTTCGGTGCGCTGATCGGCGCCTTCATTGCGGCCTTCCTCGCTTCGATCGAAGCTCTAAGCGTCGGCCAGTGGCGGCTTGCGATTCGAAGCCTCGTCACCGGCGGTACAATCGGCGCGATCGGCGGTGCGCTGGGACTCATCGTCGCCGAACTCGCCTTCGACATTCTCGGCGGTCTCAACGGCCGAATCCTCGGATGGAGCGTGCTGGGCGTCTTCGTCGGACTCGGAGTCGGCGCATCGTCGCAATCCGCGGCGCGGCGGCGCAATGGCGCGATCGGCGGAATCGTCGGCGGCGCTTTGGGCGGATTTGTCTACCAGGCGTTAACCTCGACGTTTCCGCAGGCCTTCGGCCGCGCGATCGCGATCATCGTGCTCGGCGCGCTGATCGGATTCTTCATCGGACTCGTCGGCGAGCTCTTGAAGCGCGGATGGCTGATGGTGGTGCGCAGCGCGAGCCGCAACGCCCGCGAAGGACGCGAGTATCCGCTCACCAAGCCGGTCACGATCATCGGCCGCGCCGAGGAAAGCGATATCGGCCTCTTCGGCGATCAGAACGTGCTCGGCCATCATGCGATAATTCGCCGCGAGGGGCGCAACTTTGTGATCACCGCCACGGGCGGCGGGCAGGTCTTCGTCAATCGTCAGCAGGTCAACGGTAAATATTCGCTGAAGAGCGGCGACCGGCTGGAAGTCGGCGGCACGCTCTTTCTCTTCCGCGAGCGCGCACAAGCTGCGCGACAGTAGGCATGACCCCGGCGCGCAAGATCCTCGCGATGGCCTCGATTGTCGCCGTCGCGCTCGCGGCCGGATGCGCCACGCAGAGCAGTAATCAAGCCGGCCAAGGTGGTGCGGCCGCGCCGGCCACCAGCACGGGAGTCGAGACCATCGAGTACTACCCCTCGTTGGTGAAGGGCTATCAGAACAGCTACCCGCGCCGCACAATCACGATCCTGACGCCGACCATCGCCGCCGATATCGGCAACGTCCCGCCGGCTGAGGCGCCGCCGCTCAATGGCAATCCTATGATCGGGCAGCTCGTCGATCAGTACGGCAACGTGACCGAGCGCCTCTACGCTGGACCGCTCGCCGTCACCGTCCAGAACGCCATCGCGCGTTCAGCCGAAGAGGCTGGCATGGTCGCATCCGCCTCGGGCGATAGTGTCTATCGAGCCGGCACGATGCAGAATCAGGACTATGTGCTGGCGAGCCAAATCAAACGATGCTGGGTCAGGAAGAGCAAGGCACCCGACGGGCATGCCGGCGTATGGCATAGCGAGGCCGACTTCGAGCTCGACGTGACGATTTACAAACCGCCGTTCAGCGTGGAGTTCTGGAAAGGCACGAGTGAAGACACCTACTACGATCCTCCGGTCGGCTCCTTCGCGCTTGGTCCTGAAGACGAAGCCGGCGTCTACGACTTCCCCGGCCAGGTCCTGTCGGTAGCGCTGACCCGCGGCGTAGCCGGTATCTTCGAAAAGCAGGATCTCCGCAACCTGATCCTCGAAGACGACATCCACCAGCACTAACGGTCTTTGCTTATCCACTTTCTTTCTTAATCCCTCTCCCTGACCGGGGAGAGGGAATCAGGCGACCGCAGATGGAATCAAAACGATGGAGCCTCGCCGCGTTGCTTTGAACTACTCGAGGGGTTCGACTACTTTGAATTTGATGCCTGGCGCCGTGGTTGCCGCTTTGTGTAGTGCGGATCTCCATCGGCTCTGATTTCAAATCCCTCCGCCAAGGAAATTCAACAGCACATGGAACTGGGATTCGTCGGACTCGGCAAGATGGGGATGAATATGGTCGAGCGGCTGCGGCGCGATAACCATCGCATCGTCGCCTTCGACCTCGAAAAACCGAAACTCGCCGAGGTCTCGACCTTCGGCGCTCTGGGCGTCGCCACGCTCAGCGAAATGGTGGCGAAGCTCGAGCCTCCACGGCTTATCTGGGTGATGCTTCCCGCAGGCGAGCCGACGGAGTCCACCGTCCTCGAACTCGGCGCGCTGCTCCAGGCCGACGACACGATCGTCGACGGCGGCAACAGCAATTTCAAAGACGATGCGCGCCGCGCCGCCGATCTCGGCACGCGCGGGATCCATTACCTCGATGTCGGCACGAGCGGCGGCGTCTGGGGCCTCAAGAACGGCTATTGCCTGATGGTCGGCGGCGAGGAACAGATTTTTCGCCGTTATGAGCCGATTTTCGCGACCCTGGCCCCGCCCAACGGCTACGATCGGGTCGGTGGCAACGGCGCTGGCCATTACGCCAAGATGGTTCACAATGGAATCGAGTACGCGATGATGCAGGCCTATGCCGAGGGTTTCGAATCGCTGCACGAGTCGGGCTACGGCTTCGATCTCGGGGCGATGGCGCGCTTATGGGGCCGTGGCAGCGTGGTGCGCTCATGGATGCTCGAGCTCGCGGAAATTGTGCTGGCCCGCGATCCGGAGCTGCGCCGGATTCGCGGCTATGTCGAGGATTCGGGCGAAGGGCGCTGGGCCGTGATCGATGCGATCGAAAGGGGAATTGCTACACCGGCGACTGCGCTCGCACTCTTCGCGCGATTTCGTTCGCGCGCGGGCCACGGCGCCGCCGGTACGTTTTCCGAAAAGCTGCTGGCTGCGCTCCGCGATCAGTTCGGCGGCCACGGCGTAATGAAGGAATAATCACACAAGATGGCAGCTCATTCTTACCAATCGATCGAGATTGGCCACTCCAACAACAAGCATCAAGCTTATCCGCCCTGCATGGCGGTGATTTTCGGCGGCGCCGGCGATCTGAGTCATCGCAAGCTGCTGCCTGCGCTCTATAACCTGTCGCTCGATGGCGAATTGCCGCAGAACTTCGGCATCCTGGCGTTCGCGATCGACGATCTCAACGACGAAAGCTTCCGCAACTTCGCGCGCTCGGGAATCGAAAAGTTCTCGCGCCAGGAACTGAAGGACGATGCGTGGACCAAGTTCGCGCAACGGCTGCATTTCTTTCGCGGCAGCTTTACCGAGGCCAAGGACTACGCCTCGCTGAAAAAGGAGATGCAGCGGCTTGATCGCGAGAATATGACCGGCAGCAACCGCTTTTTCTATTATGCGGTGCCGCCTGCTTTCATCGAGAATTGCTCCGCCGGGATCAGCGGCGCGGGCCTCGTCACTCCTCCCGATTCGGGCCATCCGTTCACCCGCGTCGTGGTCGAGAAACCGATCGGCCGCGATCTCGCGAGCGCCGTCGCGATCAACGAGATGCTCTCGAAGTACTTCGACGAGAGCCAGATCTTTCGTATCGACCATTACCTCGGCAAGGAGACCGTCGAAAATCTGATGGTCCTGCGCTTCGCCAACGCGATCTTCGAGCCGATCTGGAGCGCGCGCTATATCGACCATGTGCAGATCACCGTCGCCGAGGCTGAGGGTGTCGGCACGCGCGCCGCGTATTACGAGGGTGCAGGCGCATTGCGCGACATGGTGCAGAGCCATCTGCTGCAGGTGCTGTCGATAATCGCGTCGGAGCCGCCGCGCACGACGCATGCCGACTCGGTTCGCGACGCCAAGCTCGACGTCATCCGCTGCCTAAGGGCGATCAGCGATGAAGACGTCGAGAAGTGGGTCGTGCGCGGACAGTACGACGAAGGCCTGGTGCGCGGGATGGCGGCCAAGGCATATCGGGAGGAGCCCAACGTCTCGCGCGATTCGAAGATCGAAACCTTCGTCGCGCTGAGATGCTGGATCGACAACTGGCGATGGGCCGGGGTGCCGTTCTATCTGCGTACCGGCAAGCGGCTGCCGAAGCGCTCCAGCGAGATCGCGATTTACTTCAAAAGCGTCCCGCGAATTTTGTATAACGCCAATCCGCGAGCCCAGCTCGCGCCCAATATGATGACGATCAGGATTCAACCCGACGAGGGCTTGTCCCTGCACATCATGTCCAAAGTGCCGGGCGGACAGCAGACGCGCCTCGCTCCGGTCCAGGTCGATTTCCACTACCAGTCAACCTCGCCCGAGGCTTACGAGACGCTGCTCAGCGACATTATCACGGGCGATCAAACGCTCTTCATGCGGCGCGATTCAGTCGAAGCCGCCTGGCACTTCCTGCAGCCGATTCTCGACACCTGGAGCGCGTCATTCGAGGAGCCCAGGATCTACGCGGCGGGCTCGTGGGGCCCGCTCGAGGCCGCCCTGATGATCGCAGCCGACGGCCGCACCTGGCGCACGCTGTGAACCTTCCATCAAGGGGAACGTCCACGACGAGGTAACGATATGAGCGCCCCCGGCATCACACTCACGCGCCACATCATGACCAAGAAGAGCACCGCGATTCCCTCGCACGATCTCGCGCTCGTCATGGAACGGATCGAGCTCGTCGCCAAGCGGATTTCGCGCGAGCTCGCGATCGCTTCGCTCGGCGGCGAGACCGGGTACACCGGCGCCACGAATGTGCAAGGCGAGCAGGTCAAGAAACTCGACGAATGGGGAAACGACGTCTTCCTCGAGACCTTCGAGCACGGCTTCCCGGTCTGCAGCCTGATTTCCGAGGAGATGGATGAGCCGCGCCATTATGGCGGAAGCTGCGGCGCTTCGAGCTACTGCGTGCTCTACGATCCGATCGACGGCTCGTCGAACACCGACGTCAACGGCTCACTCGGCACAATCTTCGCCGTAAAAAAACGCGCCGCGAAGCACGGCGCCGGAATCGATGACCTGCTAACTCCCGGTTTACATCAGGTGGTCGCAGGCTACGTTGCCTACGGTCCGAGCACGCAGCTCATCTACACCGCGGGCGATGGCGTCGATATTTTCACGCTCGACCCCAGCCTCGGCGAGTTCATCCTGTGGCGCGAGAACGTCAAGATGCCGGCGCATGGCAGCGTCTATGCCACCAACCAGGGCAATGTCGGCAAATGGCATCCCAACGCCCGCAAGTACATCGAGCATCTCAGCAGCCGCAGGGACAAGCGCACCAGCTACTCGCTGCGCTACTGCGGCGCGTTCGCCAACGACTTCCATCGCTTCCTGCTCGAGGGCGGCATCTACCTTTATCCCGGTGAAGTGACCGAGGGCGGCAAGACCAAGGGCAAGCTGCGCCTGATGTACGAGCTGGCGCCGCTGGCGATGGTGGCGGAGCAGGCTGGAGGGCGCGCCTCGACCGGCACGGGACGCATCCTCGACGCTACTCCGGCTGCGATTCACGATCGACTTCCTGTTTACATCGGCAGCGGCGACGAGGTGCGGCTGGCCGAGGAGATGAAGGTCGAAGGCTAAGGAGAGATCATCATGGCCGGATTGGTTCTTGCGGGCGATGTAGGCGGCACAAAGACCAATCTCGGCTTGTTCGAGATCGACGACGGCAAGTTCAATCGCGTCCGTCACGAGCAATACATCACCAGGGATTTTGCGAAGCTCGAAGATGCGTGCCTGAAGTTTACCCAGGGCACTGCGATCCGAGCCGTTTGCATGGGAGTGCCGGGGCCGATCGTCGATGGGCGTGCGCGCGCTACCAACGTCGCGTGGATCATGGCCGAGGATACGCTCTCCAAAGCGATGGGCGGCGTTCCGGCGCGGCTTATCAACGATCTCGGCGTCACTGCTTACGGGATGCTCTATCTCAAGCCCGAGGAGATTGGCGTGCTCCATCGCGCAGAGCGTCCCGCACGCGGCAATGTCGCCGTAATCGCGGCGGGCACTGGACTCGGCGAAGGTGCGCTGGTTTACGAACGCGATCATTACTACGCCGTCGCCTCCGAAGGCGGCCATTCGGATTTCGCGCCGCTCAACGACGAGCAGGTTGACTTGTATCGATTCCTCAAGGCCGAGTTTTTCGATCACGTGAGCTTCGAGCGCGTGCTCTCAGGCCCGGGTCTGCACAATATCTACCGCTTCCTGCGCAAACGGCATGGCGACCCCGAGCCCCAATGGCTGACGAAGGAAATCGAAGGCGGCGACCCCGCGGCGGCGATCAGCGAGGCGGCGCTTAAGAATCGCGACGAGATTTGCGTCAATGCGCTCACGACCTTCGCTGAGATTTACGGGGCAGAGGCTTCTAATCTCGCGCTCAAGGTGCTGGCTCTGGGCGGCGTCTATGTCGCCGGCGGTATCGCGCCGAAGATCCTGCCGTTCCTGACCAAGGGTGCATTCATTCGCGGGTTCTTTTCCAAAGGCCGCTTGAATGCGATGCTGCGCCAGATCGACGTGCGGGTCTCACTCAATCCTGGGGCCGCATTGTCGGGTGCGGCTCACTGCGCCGCGGCATTATTGTGATATGAAAAACGCAGTTCACCCAACCAGGGTTCGAGGAACGATATGACCAAGCGAGTTAGAGAGATCCTGAGTTACTACGACTCCGAGAATGCCGGGGTCCGCTCCAACCTGGCCCGGATGCTCAATCACGGCAAGCTCGGCGGCACGGGCAAGATGGTTATTCTGCCGGTCGACCAGGGTTTCGAACACGGTCCGGCACGCAGCTTCGCCGTCAATCCGCCGGCCTACGATCCGCGCTATCACTTCCAGCTCGCGATCGACGCCGGATGCAACGCCTACACGGCGCCGCTTGGTTTCCTCGAGGCGGGCGCCGCAGAGTACGCAGGCGAGATTCCGATCATCCTCAAGCTCAACAGTCACGACGTTCTGCACGACGAGAAGGATCCTCTTCCTGCGATCACCGCGAGCGTGAAAGATGCGCTGCGAATCGGCGCGGCCGCGGTAGGCATGACGATCTACCCGGGCTCATCCCACGCGCAGCAGATGTATCACGAGCTGCAGGAGCGTGCGCTCGAAGCTAAAGCGCACGGTCTTGCGGTGGTCGTATGGTCGTATCCGCGCGGCTCGACGATCAGCAAGCAGGGCGAAACCGCAATCGATGTCGTCGCATATGCGGCGCAGATCGCCGCGCAGCTCGGCGCCAATATCATCAAGGTGAAGCCGCCGACGGCGTTCATCGAACAGCCCGAGGCGAAGAAGGCCTATGAGTCGAACAAGGTTCCGGTCGAGCCGCTCTCAGCGCGAATCCGCCACGTCGTGCAATCCGCCTTCGACGGCCGCCGTATCGTGATCTTCTCGGGCGGACCCAAGGAGAGCGACGAGCAGTTGATGAACGATGTACGCGAAATCCACGCCGGCGGCGGATACGGCTCGATCATCGGCCGCAACTCGTTCCAGCGCCCGAAGCCTCATGCGCTCGAGCTGCTCGGCAAGATCATGGACATCTATCGCGGCTAGGATCGGCGGCACACGATGCAATACAGCGAGTACCAGCACCTTCTGTTCGAGCGTAAGGACGATGGCATCCTGCTTATCACGCTCAACCGTCCCGAAGTTCTGAACGCGACCAACAACCGGCTCCATTGGGAGCTGAGCCGCGTATGGCTCGATATCGCCGAGGACGACGAGACCAACGTCGTGGTCGTCACCGGCGCGGGCCGTGCGTTCTCGGCCGGCGGCGATCTGGAGATGATCCAGGGCATGGCAGGCAACGCCGCCAACATCGCGCAAGCATGGAAAGAGGCCGGCGACATCGTCTTCAACATGACGAACCTCGACAAGCCGATCATCTCGGCGATCAATGGCGTCGCAGTCGGCGCGGGGCTCGCCGTCGCGTTCATGGCCGATATCAGCATCGCGTCCGAGGCGATGCGCATAACTGACGGTCATCTCAGGCTCGGCGTCGCGGCTGGAGATCACGCGGTGATCATCTGGCCGCTTTTGTGCGGGATGGCAAAGGCGAAGTACTACCTGCTGACGGCGGATTTTATCGACGGCAAAGAGGCCGAGCGTATCGGCCTCGTGAGCCTCTGCGTACCGCCTGACCAGCTGATGACCAAGGCGATGGATGTGGCGAAGAAACTCGCGCGCGGTCCGCAGCAGGCAGTCCGCTTCACGAAGCGTGCACTCAACGGCTGGCTGAAAGTAGCCGGGCCGGCATTCGACGCCTCGCTGGCGCTGGAAATGATGGGCTTCTTCAGTCCCGACCTCGCCGAGGGCGTAAAAGCACTCCAGGAAAAACGCCAGCCATCCTTCCCCGGCTTCCCCACCCGCAAGCATTAAGATCTGATTCGCAAAGCCTCTGTTCCCTCTCCTCATCCTCGGAGAGGGAACAGCAGATAGCCTCTCCCGCGGCTGACGCCGAAGGCGGAAGCCGCAAACCAGGAGAGGCCGCGATTCGATTCGCACCGCGAATCGGAGCGCGGGTGAGGGCGACTACCCACCAACGCTCGCGATGACGCGCCCGCACCCGCCGTCCGATTCACGAAGTGAATCGAAGAGCGGCCTCTCCCGATTTACGACTGCGGCCAGGGCCGCAGCCGCGGAGAGGCTATTCAAAACACCCTGGGACTTCGCCCGGTACTGATGTAAACTGCCGGTCATCATGGAAGGCAAGCTGGTCAGGCTGCGCGCTCGTGAACCTGACAACGCATGCGACCAACGAGCGTGCGATCCGATGCTATGATAAGTGTGGCTTCGTCCGCGAAGGTTTGTTCCGTGAAGAACCTACATTCGCGGCAAATATATCGACCTGGTTGCAATGGGCGTGCTACGAGCCGAATACGACCAGCGTCTCGCGCCGCGACCGGCGCTTGAAAAGCTTCGACACCCCTTTGGAAAACAACTGACTTTTCGATAGGTTCTTTAGGTCCTGATTTCTAAATACCTCGGGAGGGGAAAATGAAACGACTGGCGATCGTGGCGAGTTCGGCGTTGATGGCTGCAACGTTCTTATTCGCCGTTGGAGTGCATAGCTCTTATGCAGCC
>DATJMX010000005.1 GCA_035508495.1 Candidatus Binataceae bacterium | reverse complement strand
TTTGCTGCCTTGACTGAGATTCCCGCGACCGCCTAGAATCTACCTGTTATGTTTCGAAATCTGCTCCCCGGACTGCTCCTTAGCCTGGCCCTTACGAGGGCCCACGCCGGGCGCGCGTCGGAGCAGGCCTGAAAGGCCACTAAATCTGACTCAAACGCCCCGGGCGGTGGGCCGACCAAGCCGCCCGGGGCGTTTTCTTTTTGACCACGGGCGCACGTCGATCCACCATAGCCTGGGCCATTAGGGAGAAGGGCATATGACGATGGCGAACGCGCAGGCAGATGATTCCGATCACGTAAGAATCTTCGACACCACGCTCCGCGACGGCGAGCAGTCGCCTGGATGCACGATGAACGTCGAGGAGAAGCTTGCGCTCGCCCGTCAGCTCGAACGGCTCAACGTCGATGTGATCGAGGCCGGCTTCGCGGCTTCATCCGAAGGCGATTTCGAATCCGTCAACCGCGTCGCGCAGACCGTCAAGGATCCGGTCGTGCTGAGCCTCTCGCGCACTCGCGAAGAGGACGTCGATCGCGCGCTCAAGTCGGTCGACAAGGCCGCACGCCCCGGGATTCACATCTTCATCGCGACTTCCGATATCCACCTCAAGTACAAGCTCAACATGAATCGCGAGGACGTGCTTGACGCCGCGACCTGGGCCGTCGCCCGCGCCAAGAAGCATCTCGACTATATCGAGTTCAGTTGCGAGGACGCCTCGCGCTCGGACTGGGACTACATGGCGAAGGTCTGCGCCGAGGTGATTCGCGCCGGCGCCACCGTGATCAATCTTCCCGACACTACCGGTCACGCGATTCCCGAGGAATATGGCAGGATGTTCACCTACCTGCGCGAGAACGTCCCGGGCGCCGACAAGGTCATCTGGAGCGCGCACTGCCACAATGACCTGGGCCTCGCGGTCGCGAACTCGCTCGCGGGCGTGCGCAACGGCGTGCGCCAGATCGAATGCACCATCAACGGCATCGGCGAGCGCGCGGGCAACTGCTCGATGGAAGAGGTCGTGATGGCGATGAAGACGCGCAAGGATCTGATGGGCATCCAGTCCCGCGTCGTCACGCAGCAGATCTACCCGGCCTCGCGCCTGCTCTCGCAAATCATCGGCCAGTCGGTACCCGCCAACAAGCCGATCGTCGGCGACAATGCGTTCGCGCACGAGGCCGGAATCCACCAGGACGGCGTGCTCAAGTACAAGCTGACCTACGAGATCATGAAGCCCGAGGACATCGGCATCCCCTCGAACAAGCTGGTCTTGGGCAAGCATTCGGGGCGCCACGCCTTCATCGATCGCCTGAAGCAGCTCGGCGTCGCGACCGAAGCCGTCGATATCAACAAGGCCTTCGCCGAGTTCAAGGCGCTGTGCGACAAGAAAAAGGTCGTCTACGACGACGACATCCTGGCGCTCGTCAACGAAGAAGTGCGCCGCACCAGCGACGATATCGAGCTCATCGATCTCACCGTCACCTCGTCGAGCCGCAACACGCCTCACGCCGAAGTGACTCTCCGCATCGATGGCGAGGAGCGCCGCGCCAACGGCGAAGGCGACGGAATGGTGGACGCCTGCTACAAGGCGATCTACAAAATCGCCGGGATGACGCCGGTCCTCGAGCGCTACGCAGTGAAGGCAATCACCGGCGGCACCGACGCTCTTGGCGAAGTGAGCTGCCTTGTGCGCGACAACGGGATGACGGTCGCCGGCCAGGGCGCCCACAGCGACATCGTGATGGCGTCGGCGCTGGCGCTGGTCAACGCACTCAATCGCCTCAAGGCGCGCAAGGAGATGCCGCTGAAGCCGACCACCGACGTGCCGTAACAGTGCGCGGCTCTTGCCGCAACACTTCGGTTGGGTTAATTGCTAGGTGGCATCGGCATTTGAGAATTTATTCGTATAGCGCCTGGCGCATATTGCAATCGCGCGCATGCAGCGTAGCTCATTCTAGCAGTGCGCGGGCGCGCATTTCTTCACCGCCCAGCAATCGAGGTAATCAATTCTGATGTAAGCAGGGGCGCCCAATCGCCGCTGCATCCACATCGTAAGAGATCCCGTTCGTAATGGCCTACAAGATTCTAGTTCTGAAGGGCGACGGCATCGGACCCGAAGTCGTCAGCGAGGCATTGCAGGTCCTCAAGGTGATCGCGCGTCTGTCTGCGATCGATCTGGAGTTCAAGGAGGGCCTGATAGGCGGGCATGCGCTCGATCAGTTTGGCGTGCCGCTTCCCGACGACGTTCTGAAGTCCGCGCAAGATAGCGATGCGATCCTGCTCGGCGCCGTCGGCGGTCCGAAATGGGACAACCCCACAGCAGACAAGCGGCCCGAGCAGGCGCTGCTCGGACTGCGCAAGGCGCTGGGGCTGTTCGCGAATGTGCGCCCAGTCAAGGCGGTGAAGGATCTCATCGGATCGTCGCCGATCAAGTCCGACATCATCTCGGCCGTCGATCTGGTTGTTATCCGCGAGCTGACCGGCGGTATTTACTATGGCAAGCCGAGCGAAAGGCGCGCAGGCAAGGACGGCCGCGAGGCAGTCGACACCTGCCCCTACAGCGAAGTGGAAATCACGCGCGTGCTGAAATTCGGCTTCGAGCTGGCACGCGAGCGCCGCAAGAAACTCACCTCGGTCGATAAGGCCAACGTGCTTTCGACCTCGCGGCTCTGGCGTGAAATCGCGACCGAGCTCAGCACGCAGTACAAAGACGTCGCGTTCGAGAGCCAGCTTGTCGATTCGATGGCGATGCACCTGATTCGGCGCCCGAAAGACTTTGACGTGATCGTGACCGAGAATATGTTCGGCGACATCCTTACCGACGAAGCGTCGGTACTGGCGGGCTCGATGGGTCTGCTGCCGTCCGCATCGCTCGGCGAAGATGTCAACGGCGCCGGTTATCGCGTCGGGCTCTACGAGCCGATCCACGGCAGCGCACCTGATATCGCGGGCCGCGACGAGGCCAATCCGCTGGCGGCCATCCTCTCCGGTGCGATGCTGCTCGAGCATTCGCTGGGCTTGCGCTCCGAAGCCGAGATAATCACGAAAGCTGTCGAAGATGTCATCCACGATGGGCATCGCACGCGCGACTTGGGCGGTAGCGCCGGCACCAAGTTCATCGGCTGCAAGGCGATGGGCCGCCTGGTCCGCGAGAAAATCGAAAGCGCAGAGGCCTAGATGGCTGAAAACCGCGATCCGAGCGTGGCGATTGTCGGCGCCACCGGCATCGTCGGAAATCAGCTTATCGAGCTGATCGGCGCGCGCGGTATCGCGCTCGGCGAGCTGAAACTCTTCGCCACCGAATCCGGCGCGGCTGGAACCGTGTCAGGTGTCGGTGAGGAATCGCTGGTCGAAGTCCTGACTTCGCCCGAGGATTTGCGCGGCTTCGACATCGTGTTTCTCGCCCTGCCCGCTCCGCGCGCCGCAGAGATCGTCGCAGCCAACCCCGGACCCAAGCTCATCGATCTGAGCGCCGCGACTCAGCAGCCTTCCGAAGTCGCGCTCTTCGCTCCCGGGCTGACGCCCCGCGCGCAGATCGAAGCACGGCGAAGTGAAACCGTTTTTGCCGTGCCGCATCCGGTGGCGCATACGCTCGCGATCTGTCTGAGCGCGGTCGGCTCGCTCGCGAGATCGATCGGCGCAACCGCGATGATCGGCGCGAGCGGTGCGGGCAAACTCGGCATCGAAGCAACGGTCAAGCAGACCACCGATCTGCTCGGCGCACAGCTCGATCTCGAAGACGAAGAGACGCAGCGCGGCTTCAATATTTTCATGCGCGAGTCCGAGCGCGCGCTGGCGGCCGCGATTTCGGCGCAGACCGCGGCATTGTGCAGCGGAGCGCCGCTGATCGCGCTCCAGATCGTTGCTGTGCCGGTGCTGCACGGCACCGGGCTCACGATCGAGATCCCGTCGGAGGGCGACGGCGATGCGCTGATCGAGCATCTGCGCGCCGCGCCCGGCCTCCTGGTTCAGGAGGCGGGCGAGCCGCTTGCCGTTATCGATGCGGTCGGCCAGGAAGCGATCATCGTCAGCGTTGACCGCGTGCCGGGTGGTATCGCGATTTGGTGCGTGTTCGACAATGCGCGGCTGGCCGCGCTTGACGCACTGTGGATCGCGGAATCACTCGCGCTCAATCCCGCGACGCTCGCCTGACACGGCGCGCGCGCGTCGCTCCAAATGCTCGTCAAGCTGACACTCGAATACGAGGGCACCAATTATTCGGGATGGCAGCTTCAAGCGAAGCACGACACCATCCAGGGACGAATTGAAAAGGCGCTGGCCCAGATTTTCTCGACGCCCGTGCGGGTTCACGGCTCCGGCCGCACCGACACCGGAGTACATGCACGCGGCCAGGTCGCGGCGATCACGATCCCGCGGCCGTTCGATCTCGAGCGCCTCAAGATCGCGCTCAACTCGATGCTACCCCGCGATATCGTTGTGTTAGCAGCGGAGCCCGCACCCGAAGGTTTCAATCCACGCCGTTCTGCCCGCTCGCGCGTCTACGAATATCGCGTGTTGAATCGCCTCGCGCCGTCCGTCTTCGAGCGCCGCTTTACCTGGCACGTGCGCGATCCGCTGAGTCTGCGCGCGATGAACGCGGCGGCGCGAGTCTTCGTCGGTGAGCACGATTTCGTCGCGTTCCGCAAAGTCGGCTCGGCCGAGAAAAGCACGGTGCGCAAGGTGACGCATAGCCGCTGGAGCACCGGCGGCGAGTTGCTGACGTATCGAATCGAGGCCAACAGCTACCTGCGTCACCAGGTGCGCACGATGGTCGCAGCGATGGTCGATTGCGGCAGCGGCAAGCTCGAGGCCGGCGACGTGGCTGCCATTCTCGAAAGCCGCGATCGCGGACGTGCGCCAGCCTCGGCGCCGCCGCAGGGTCTCTTCCTGGTCGAAGTGCGCTATGGCCCCTGACCTGACGGCGTTTTTCGCGCTGCAAGGCCTGAAACCGCGACCAGACAACAGGTTCAGGCGCACATTGTTCAAAAACATTCGCGATCCTTGGGAAAAATCGCGATTTTCGCGCGAAGGTGTCTTGAATTATCGGCGCCACTCGGTCACGCTCTTTTGCAGCCCGCTGAGCGGGCTCGCAAGGAGGAGGATGATGACGCAGTCGCAGGTAGCAACTCACATCGCTGACAAAACTGGAATCAACAAGAAACAAGCGAAGCAGGTGCTCGAAGAGATCAACTTGCTCGTGGTGCGCGAGCTCAAGAAGGAAGGCTCGCTGCGCATCGCGGGGCTCGGGATCTTCCGCAAGCGCAAGACCAAGGCGCGCATGGGGCGCAATCCCGCCACCGGCCAGGAGATCAAGATCCCGGCGCGCACGCGCCTGCGTTTCACGGCCGCCAAAGCGCTCAAGGATTCCGTTCTCGGCACGAAGTAATCAGTTTGAATGTCTGACGAACCGCGAGCCGGGCGATGCCCGTCACTCGCGGTTTGTCTTTTTGCCGCGCGCCGCGCGGACCCGTTCCAGGTAGTCGCGGATTCTCAGCTCATAGCCGCGATCGCTCGGCTGATAGTAGATTTTCTCGCCAAGCTGCTCGGGAAAATACTGCTGCTCGTTGATCGCGCCGGCGTCTTCATGCGGATAGCGATAGTCTTTGCCGTAGCCCATCGCTTTCATCATCCCGGTCGGAGCGTTACGCAAATGAAGCGGGACGGGAAGCGCATCGTGAGCGCGAACGTCGGCGCGCGCACGATTCATTGCTACGTACGAGGCGTTCGACTTCGGCGCGCCGGCCAGATACGTCACGCCCTGTGCCAGCGGGATCACGCCCTCCGGCAGACCGACGAAGTCGACTGCTTCTTTGACCGCGAGCGCGATCTGGAGCGCGCGCGGGTCGGCGTTGCCAACATCCTCTGACGCGAAGATCACCATCCGCCGCGCGATGAAGAGCGCGTCCTCGCCCGCATCGATCATGCGCATCATCCAGTAGAGCGCCGCGTCAGGATCGCTGCCGCGCATGCTCTTGATGAACGCCGAGATAACGTTGTAGTGCTCCTCACCCGCACGATCGTAGAGCAACGCCTTCTGCTGCGAGGCCTCGCGCACCATCTCCGGCGTGAGCTCGGAGATGCCAACGTTCTGTGCGAGCTCGGCCGCGATCTCGAGCGTGCCGAGCGCGCGCCGCGCGTCGCCGCTTGCATAGCGAACAATCTCGTCCATCGCGCCGTGCCCGAGCGTGAGACCCGACGCGCCGAGTCCGCGCTGATCGTCATGCAGCGCGCGAGTGACGAGCGTCGCGATGTTCTCCTCGGTGAGAGGATTCAGCACGAGGAGCCGCACGCGCGAGAGCAGCGGCGAGATGACTTCGAATGACGGATTTTCCGTCGTCGCACCGATCAGTGTGATGAGCCCGCTCTCGACGTGAGGTAGCGTCGCGTCCTGCTGCGCGCGGTTCCAGCGATGAATTTCGTCGATGAAAAGCACGGTGCGCTTTCCCGCTTCGAGATCGCGGCGCGCCGCCTCGACCGCCTCGCGCAGATCGGCCACGCCGCCAGTCACGGCCGCGATCGCGCGAAAAACGGCGCCCGATTGCTGCGCAAGCAGGATCGCGAGCGTGGTCTTGCCCGCACCCGGCGGCCCCCACAGGACCATCGAATGCAGCACGCCCGCCGCAACCATCTGGTTGAGAATTTTTCCCGGGCCGAGCAGGTGCTCCTGGCCGACGACTTCGTCGAGCCGGCGCGGACGCATCCGGTCTGCAAGCGGCTGGCTCATCGGCGTCCTCGGCGCGAAGAGCGTGGGAGAAGTATCGGCTTTGCGCCGGGCCATGGCGGTAAGCTAGCACAGCACCCTCAATCAGGCTCACGGCGTCCGTTGAAGATCGCGGGCACCTGATCTAGCGTTGGCGTGGGCTGGACAGGAGCCGGCACCACTTATGATCGTCGGAATCGATATTGGCGGCTCGACCACCGATGCCGTCATCCTCAAAAATGGCGGTATCCACGTTGTAACGATCGAGGCCAACGACCCGGTTGCCGCGGCGGCCGGATCGCTCGGCAAGCTCGTCACCGACTTCGGCATCAAGCTCGACCAGGTCGAACGAATCGCCGCGACCGGCGCGGGAGCGCGCGTGTTGAGCGATACGCTGTTCGGCCGACCCGTGGTCAAGGTCAACGAGTTCACCGCGATCGGAATCGGCGGCACTTCGCTCGCGAGCACCAAGAGCGCGCTGGTCGTTTCGCTCGGCACTGGCACCGCGATGGTGTCGGTCACTGAGGACAAGATCGAGCACTTCAGCGGCACCGGAGTCGGCGGCGGCACGCTGCTCGGCCTCGCGAAGCATATGCTCGGCGTCTCAACGATCGAGCGACTCGAGGCAATGGCTAAGAAGGGTGATCTGCGCCGCGTCGATCTGACGGTGCGCGATATCGCAGGCGGATCGATCGGCGACCTGCCGCCATCGACCACGGCTGCCAACTTCGGCAAGATCAGCGCCGACGCAACGCCCGAGGACAAGGCGCTCGCGATAATGAACATGATCGTCGAGTCGATTGGCGTGCTGGCGATGGCCAGTGCACGCGCGTGCAACCAGGACAATATCGTTCTCACCGGCAAGCTCTCGCGCCTGTTCAGCTTCGTGCAGGGTGTGAAGAAACTGAGCTTCCCGTTCGGGCGCCGCTTCGTTATCCCGGAGCATGCCGACTATGCAACCGCGATCGGCGCGGCGCGCCATGTACTTCACATCTGAGCGGCACGCCGTCTCGCATTTTTGTCGATTGATGCTATAGAGGGGCATCTCATAGATCCTGGCATCGGAGGGACCGCGATGAGCACCTCTCCCCGTCACATCCTCGACGGCTACAAGGTTCTGGATTTCACGCAAATCGTTGCGGGGCCGACCTGCACGCTGATGATGGCCGAGATGGGCGCCGACGTGATCAAAGTCGAGATGGCGCCTGGGGGTGATCCCGCGCGCGGCGGCCCGATGGTTGTCAACGGGCGGAGCGGGTACTTCGTCCAGCACAATCGTGGCAAGAAAGGGATCTGCGTTGACCTGAAGACGCCCGAAGGCTTTGCGATCATCAAAGACCTCGTCGCGCAGGCTGATGTGCTGGTCGAGAACTTCGCACCCGGCGTGATCGGCCGCTTGGGCTTCGGCTACGACGCGGTGAAGGCGATCAATCCGAAAATCGTGATGTGCTCGATTTCCGCATTTGGGCAAACAGGTCCGCTCGCGCACGAACCGGGCTTCGATTTTCTGGGCGCCTCGTACGCGGGAATCGTTTCGATGGGCGGCGAAAAGGACGGCGCGCCTTACGTCGCGATGAGCGCGATCGGCGACGTCAGCACCGGGGTCCATGCGATGGGCGCAGTCTGCGCGGCGCTGCTTCACCGCGAGCGCACGGGACGCGGCCAGTATCTCGATCTCGCTCTGCTCGACACTTATTTCCATTATCACGAGGCCGGCGTCGAAACGTTCAGCTTGAGCAAGGGCGAAGTCGTGCCGACGCGCTCGGGATTGCATTCGTGGTACGCGGTTCCAGCCGGAATCTTCAAGGCGAAGGATCGCTACATCTTCATCATCGGCCCACTTGACCATCAGTTTGCAGGACTCTGCAAGGCGATGGGGCAACCCGAGCTGGCGCAGGATCCGCGCTTCAGCGTCAACGCGGCGCGGCTCGAGAATCTCAAGGAATTGGTCGCGATCATCGAGGCGTGGTTCCAATCGATGCCGAGCGACGATGCCTCGATGGCGGCGATGAAGGAGTACCGCGTGCCGCATGCACCGGTGCTGTCGATCGCGGAAGCCGTTGCGCATCCGCATCTGCAGCAGCGCGGAACGGTTCGCACCGTGCACGATCGGATTCTCGGCGACTTCCAGGTTCCGGGCTTTGCCCTCCGATTTTCCGAGTTTCCAAAGCGGCTCGATCTCGAAGCGCCGCTGCTCGGTGAGCACAATGAAGAAGTGCTCACCAACTATATCGGCTACTCACGCGACCAGGTTCAAGAATTGCAGAAGAAGGGGATCCTGCGCAGCGGTCCGGTCTAAGACCGCCTGATTCGACGACGGCGGCACGGTAGTATGCGTCCTGAAAGAGGAGGGACGCATGGCATCCGATGCGCATCAGTCAGTGATTCGCGGCGCGCCAACGCTAAGTGACATCCGCGCCGCGGCGAAGAGAATCACGCCGTACGTGCGGCGCACGCCAATGATCTCGTGCGCTCCCGTTCAGAGCCATCGCGAGATCGCCGCCTCGCTTTGGCTCAGGCTCGAGTGCTTGCAGGTCGTAGGCTCGTTCAAGCCGCGCGGTGCGATTAACAAATTGTTTTCACTGCCCGATCGATCGTCGGTGCGAAGACTAATCACGGCGTCGGGCGGAAATCACGGTCTGGGTGTCGCGTATGCCGCGACAGTCGCAAATGTGCCGTCGACGATCTATGTGCCCACCACGACGCCCGCGGCGAAAATCAAAAAGCTGAAGCGCTGGAACGCCGACGTGATCGTCTCCGGCGATTCCTGGGATGACAGCAATCGGCTCGCGCTCGATGCGGCCG
>DATJMX010000004.1 GCA_035508495.1 Candidatus Binataceae bacterium | reverse complement strand
CCCCTGCCGCAATGACTTGGGAGTTCCTCCCGCCGGATCTTGCGGCGATCAATACTGCGGAAGTGGACGACCGCCGTACCTTAGGAGCAGGCCCCCGCTACCATGTAAAAATCAATAACTTACAAAACCAGACCCGCTACCACTGATTTGCGGGTGACGCGGCCTCGCGCGGCCAGGACTGTAAACCGGCGTCGAGGAGTGACCAGGATTTCGGCGGCGACCCTCAGCGACAGTGGCTTGCGATGCCCTTCGGCGTCCAACCAACACTCCAGTTCACATACCAAGCCCAAACTTGCCGCTGTCCAATCCCTCTTGCGGCGTAGTGAGCCTGCGAGGGTGACGCTGCTCGGATCAGCCCGGAAGCATCCAGGCGAGTGAGAGCATCCATCGCGCAACTGCAGCAATCAGGATCATGCTCGCCCAAACCACGAAACCGCCCATAAGCCGCGTTGCTTTCGAGCGATGCTGGAACTCTCGTTCGAACGTGGACCATCGACGACGATTCACCAAGGTGTAGTAATTGATGGCCGCCACGCTGAGGGCGACTGTCCCCCATAGCATGCGGAAGCTCTGCTTTGCGTCCGGGAGCAATACTCGGTGCTGGAGGGCGATTGATACGGCGGCTACTCCCTCAAGTGCAGCGAAAAGCATCGCGACAGTGACGACCAAGAGCGCCTTCCAATCTTCCAGACCATCGTTCGAGAGACTTTTAAACGTACTTCGTATCACATAAAACGAGTAGGCATGCGTTCTCGCGAACGATCTGCCGATGAAGGAAAGCCTCATCGCGGATGAGAGCGAGCCCATCATTGCGGCCCTCCGTTGTGAACCGGCATTGAACGTTGATCGGATGGCGCAGAACTTGGTCAGTCTTCGGCGCCCCTTCACACGTCAGGCGGCAGTTCGGAGTACGAAGTTCACGTGAATGGCCTCGTATGGGAAATGGACGCGACCATCGTCGGTGCGCTCGACCAGCCCCGCGTTCAACAGAACATGTACATCGCTATGGACGGCGCGAACATCGCGATCGACGCGCCGGGCGACCTCACGGATTGCCATCGGGCCCTGTCCCGCCATCGACTTGAGGATCATCCATCGCTTCGGCGTGATGGTCTTCCAGAGTATCTCCTCGGAGGCAAAGGAAATGTACGCGCCCTGGCGCTGACCACGGAATGCTGCAGCGGTCCGCCGCTGCACATCCTTTAGGGACGACACTCCAACGGTAACGGTCTTCATCGGCCTCTCCTACGTCGTTTAACAGCTGCCCAGAAGTCCTCTTGCAACTGAACGAGGTCTGCAAACTGGTACGGGACCTCGGTCTCGCCGAGGTGCTTGTGATCGCCTTTACCCGCTTCGTTGTCGAAGCGAAGCACGCAGCGGCCGTTTGCCACGTACGCCATTCGGTACTTGAACGCGTGAGCAGACTGCGAAAGCGGCTTGGATAGTTTCCAGACCACGATCTCAACGAAAGCTCGCCGCGAAAGCACGAAGCGCTCGCGTATCAGCGGCTCGGCCCTCATGTTGCTTACATTAGCAACAATTAAAGGTGTTGTCTATGAAAGCAACGGCCTAGGCAGCGAGATTCTCGCAGTGGTTGCAGTCGGCAGCTCAAGCCTGTTGGAAGCTGGCGTTTTCCGGTGCAAGGCGGTGCAACCTGTTCCACAGCTGATCCGGGATAAGAACCGGCACCAGCCGAGTCGGGGTGAGCTCGAGGGTTGCGCTCATGTTCATCGGCGACAGCCGACCCTACCGTAAGCGTCCGGTCTTCATCGCATAACTCTTAAGTGAGTCCTCGCCGATCATGCGATCCCCGCAGACACCTCACCGACTTTACCTGCGTGTTGCATGCCGATGGATATGCCGGCTTCGATCGACTCTTTGAGAACGGTCGTATCCGGGAAGCGGCCTGTTGGGCGCACGTGAGACGCAAGTTTTTCGACATCTACGAAGCAAGCGATTCCCCGATCGCTAAGCAAGCCCTCGATCGGATCGCCGCGTTTTGCGCGATCGAAAGCGACATCCGCGGCAAGCCTCCCGATGAACGCTGCGCTGTGCGCCAGGCCCGAGCAGGCCCTTTGATCGCGAACCTCTATGCCTCACTGATCGCCACCGTGCGCAAGCTCTCGAAGAAGTCCGAGCTGGCGGGCGCTATCCGCTACGCGCTCTCGCGCTGGGAGGCACTCTGCCGCTACCGCGACGACGGTCGCGCGGAACTCGACAACAACGCGGCCGAGCGGGCGCTGCGCGCTATCGCCCTGGGCCGCAAGAACCATCCCTTCGCCGGTGCCGACACCGGCGGCGAGCGCGCCGCCGGCATCTACTCTCTCATCGGCACCGCCAAACTCTGCGGCCTCGACCCAGAAGCCTACCTGCGATGCGTCCTCGAGCGCATTGCGGACCATCCGATCAACCGCGTCGACGACCTCCTGCCCTGGAATCTTGCACCGCAACTTCAGTCCCCACGCCTCGCTGCCTGATCGCAGCAGTACAATTCCGGACGCGTTAAATGTTGCGAGGATTCCGATGACAACTGCATGGTCACTGGGAAAGGTGTTTAGTTTTGAAGGGCAGCGCGTCGCTTACGATGTGCTTGGAGAGGGCCCTCCAGTCGTATTGGTGCACGGCACCCCATTTTCGTCCTATGTCTGGCGAAGTATCGCTCGTGAGCTCGCTCGCGAGCATCAGGTCTTCCTTTTCGATCTCTTAGGCTACGGTCAGTCGGAGATGCGCGATGGCCAAGACGTTTCCCTGGGTGTCCAGAACCGCCTCCTATCCGCCCTGTTCAACCACTGGCATCTCGAACGTCCGAACGTGCTTTGTCACGATTTTGGTGCCGCGACAGCGCTGCGTGCTCATCTTCTTGACGGCTGCGACTACGCCAAAATGCTGATGTTCGACGCGGTGGCGATCCGACCTTGGGGCTCGCCTTTCGTGCAGCACGTTCATCAGCACGAGGCGGCTTTCGCGGGCGTTCCCGAGTACCTCCAGCGGGCGATATTGACCGCCTATATCCGCGGTGCGATCACGCGCTCGATGAGCGATGGGGAGCTTGAACCCTACCTCGCCCCGTGGCTGGGCCCAATCGGACAGCGCGCCTTCTATCGCCAGATTGCGCAGATGGATGTGAAATTCACTGATGAGGTCCAGAACCGATACCGTGACATTCGCTGCCCTGTCATGTTGCTGTGGGGCACCAAGGACGAGTGGATTCCGGTCGCGCGTGGCCGAGAACTTGCCGCGATGATTGGCACTCGTCTCATTGAGATTCCTGAATCAGGACATCTCATGCAGGAAGACGCTCCGGAAGCAATCGTCGCCGCCGCCTTACGCTTCTTCGAGTAACGTCAAACGTCTGATCACATCGGGCCCGTCAATACGGCGATAACCGGACGCTTACACCCTACCCTGACGGTCGCGATGAACATTCTCACGCAGTGCGATCGCGTCGTCGCGCAAGCCGCGCCCGAATCCGAAGGTGGTGGCCTACGTGCGGGACTTCTCCCGTTTCGACGTGCGGGTGCTGAATCCGCTCGAATAAGCGGCCGCCGGGAGACCGCTTGTGACCCTCTGCAGACGGTCGCGACGGTCCGCTATTGGGCACGCTGCTGTCGCGTGCTATCTGGATGGCGCCAGGGGTAGGATCGGAAATTATGCGACAGTACCGGGGCATTTCATCGCGACACTTAGGTCGCCGAATTAGTAGTTAGAGGTCAGCCCATTCACCCATACCAGCGTATGGCGCATGTCCCATACGTAGGATATACTTCTGAGGGTGAGCCCAAGCTTCGAGTGGGACCCG